>JAEUSA010000034.1 GCA_016788945.1 Leptospiraceae bacterium | reverse complement strand
TTAAGAACCCCAACGATAACATCAAGTTCAAGCAGTCGCATGGCCGCTGGCCTGGCGGCCCCGGCCTGACAGGCGGTTCGGGAAAACAATCGCGCGCCGTGATCGACGGCCTCGACGCCGACGTTGTGACGCTCGCCCTGGCGAACGATGTGACGGCAATCGCTGAAAAGGCGAAGCTGTTACCCGAAAACTGGCAGGCACGCCGCGCACACAACAGTGCGCCTTACACGTCGACGATTGTGTTTCTCGTGCGCAAGGGCAACCCGAAAGGTATCAAAGATTGGGACGATCTCGGTAAACCCGGGGTGTCGGTAATCACGCCAAACCCGAAAACTTCGGGCGGCGCGCAGTGGAACTATCTCGCAGCATGGGCTTATGCGCTGGAAAAAAAGAAAGATCCGAAAGAGTTCGTGAAGGCGATTTATAAGAACGTCGCCGTTCTCGATACCGGGGCGCGGGGTGCGACGACAACGTTTACGCAACGCAAGATCGGTGATGTTTATATAGCCTGGGAAAACGAAGCGTTTCTCGCCATCAAAGAACTGGGCCCTGATCAGTATGAAGTGGTCGTGCCGTCGTTCAGTATTTTGGCCGAACCTTCGGTTTCGGTCGTCGATGTGAATGCCAAACGCAAGGGTAACGAAGAGATCGCCAAAGCCTACCTCGACTATCTCGAATCGCCCGAAGGGCAGAATATTGTCGCAAAACACTATTTTCGTCCGCGCAACCCTAAGGCTGCGGCACGTTTCAGCCACTTCAAAAACCTGAAGTTGATCACGGTTGACGCGGTTTTCGGCGGATGGAAAGCCGCGGCGAAAACACATTTTGCCGACGGCGGTACGTTCGACCAAATATATAAATGACGCGGTGTTTTGCCTGCCGGAACTGGCGTTCGTTATAATGAAAAAATGTCTGCTGGTTTTGGTTTCGCTTGCGGGGGCGTGCGGCCCCCATAGGCAAAAAATTGAACTGTTGAACGTGTCGTATGACCCGACGCGCGAGTTCTACCGTGAATTCAACGAGGCGTTCAGCAGCCATTGGCAGGCGAGCCATCCGCAGGCAGCGATTCACTTTCGTATGTCGCATGGCGGCAGCGGCAAACAGGCACGTTCGGTGATCGACGGCCTTGCGGCAGATGTCGTCACGCTTGCCTTGGCGTCAGATATCGACGTGATTTCCCGCGAAACAAAACTGATTCCTGCTGACTGGCAGAAAAAATTACCCGGCAATAGCGCGCCTTATACCTCGACAATCGTCTTTCTCGTACGCAAGGGAAATCCAAAAGGCATTAAAGACTGGGACGATGTTGTGAAGCCGGGCGTCTCGGTGATTACGCCGAACCCGAAAACGTCGGGCGGTGCGCGCTGGAATCATCTTGCAGCGTATGCCCATGCACTCGAAAAAGGCAAAACACCGGCTACGGCGAAGAAATTTATGGCCTCTCTCTACAAGAACGTCGCGGTGTTGGACACAGGCGCGCGCGGCGCCACGACAACGTTCACGCAGCGCAAGATCGGCGATGTGTTGATCGCTTGGGAGAACGAGGCCTATCTGGCGCTCAAAGAGAAACCGGGCGAATTCGAAGTCATCACACCTTCGCTGAGTATTCTCGCCGAACCCACGGTGGCTCTCGTCGAGGGCAACGTCGCCAAAAAAGGCAATGGCGAAATCGCGACCGCGTACCTGAACTACCTCTATTCAGAGGCGGGGCAAAAGCTTGCGGGCAAGCACTACTTTCGCCCGCAAAATTCGGCGATTGCGCAATCATTTCCGCACATAAAAAAAATCCGCCTGATTTCGGTCGATAAGGCCTTTGGCGGTTGGGATAAAGTCAACAAAGAACACT
>JAEUSA010000439.1 GCA_016788945.1 Leptospiraceae bacterium | reverse complement strand
CCCGCTTTGCTTGTTGCACTGAGCTTTTTCGCGGCATCGGTGCCGGCAAAAACCGTTTGGGTTTCACACAAATTCATTGGCGGTCCCAAGTGTGTCGCCTCGGGCCCCGTCAGCCATTTTGAAGCGCCAGGTTTTGAAAGTGAACGCGCGAAGCTGAAACGTGCAAGCGTTCCAACACAACGCGAATTTTTTCGCGATGAGGCGACCTGCGAGGCCTGCCACAAATGCCCAAATTACGCACGCGAAATTTTCTTTGAAATAGACGAAAAATATCTGCCGCAGGCGGATAAAGCCGGCTACCGCAGGTCGCAGACGGCACCTTCAGCGGAAGAACTCAGCGAATACGAAAGCAATAAACGCTATCGGCCGAAAAGTGACCGACCCGATGAAGATTCATAGGCCGGCCACAGCGAAACCGCGCATCTGATTTCGCAGAAAAATTGCTCGTTTATGCAGCTGTCGCGAACTACCGCGCAGCCCCTATAGCCACTTTTTTCTCAGAAAGAAGATAACCATCACCACCGCGAGAATTCCCATACCGACAATCGTCTTGAGATAGCCGTAGTGGTCTTCGGTGAGAGGTAGATGCTTGAAATTCATGCCGAAATATCCGGTGACGAGGGTGAGCGGCAACATGATTGCGGTCATAATGGTAAGTATGCGGATGATATCGTTCGTGCGCCTCGTGGATATCGTATTGTAGGCCTCGATCGCTGAAGAGATCGCCTGCACGATGCCATCGATGGTATCAATGATCTTGATCGCATGATCGCGCACGTCGCGGAAAAATGCGGCCGAGTCTTTCGAGAAATGCCGTATGTCGTGCTGGTGCATTTCGTCGAAAATTTCTTTGTGCGTCAGTATGAGCTTTTTAATCAGCGCCAGCGATGACTTGAGTTCAAAGACCATCGCGATATCTGCCGCCGCATTATGCGTCAGCAGCGCGCTTTCTGCCTTTTCAAAAGCGAGATCAATATCATGGACGATATGCAGGGTGTGGTCGGTTTCGATGTCGAGAATCCGGTGCAGAATGAATTCGGGGCCTTTGCGCAACAGCTCGCGGCACAGCGATTCGTCGGCAAGCAGGCGATCAATCGTACTGCGCTCACTTTCGGAAATGGTGATCAATGTCTTTTTCGTGATGATAAAATTGAAATCTTTCGTCGTGATATAGCTGCCGCTCAGGTGAACACCGCGAAAGCACAGATATGTATAATGCGCAAATTTTTCGCGTTTGATGCGGTTTGAGCTATTAAATATATCTTCGACGGTCAGCGGGTGAATGTCATAGCGATGCAGCAGTTTGATGAGGTCGCGTTCATTGCGCGGGTATAAGTGCACCCAGACCGGCTTATTGGCAAACAGCGGTATGCCGTGTTCTTTCTCTCTGAACCGTTCGTGCGACTTCAACGTCACAATGTGGTGTTCGTGCCAGTCATGCTGCACAACCTCTGTGCTGCTCGCCTGCTTCGGCGCGAGGCGCAGCCATGACAGAACTTTGTATCTCATCAGCGCTGTCCGAGAATCTGTTTGAGCGAACCGATCAGCTTGGCGTTTTCACCTTCTGAGCCGACGCTGATGCGCACGCAGTCAGAAAACTGTGAGCCGGAGTAATAACGTATCAGTATCTTGAACGAGCGCAGGGCCTGCACGATTTCAGCGGCGGGCATTTTCGCCGGAGCTTTGCACAGCAGATAATTACCCGCCGAATCATAAACCGTAAATCCCATTGCCGAGAGTTCGGCGCGCAAAAACTCACGCCCGCTTAAGACCGTGTTGATGATGCGGCGATGCCAGTCTCGATCTGAAAGCGCTGCCGCGGCGAGGCGTGTTGCAATGGCGTCTTCATTATAAGAATCTTTATGTGCCATCAGACCGTTCATCAGTGCCGCATTCGATGTTGCCAGATAGCCGACCCTGAGACCCGCAAGCGCATACGTTTTTGAAAATGTGCGTGTCACCACAAGATTGCTGAGTTCCTGAACGTGCGCGAGCATCGAGGCCCCGGCACCGGCAAAGTCATTGTAGGCTTCATCGACAACCCACAACTTCTGCGATGCGGCAACAATGCTGACAAGCTTTTCACGCGCAAAATATTCGCCGGTAATCGCATTGGGATTCGGTAGAAATACGACCGCGGCGTCCGCAGCTTCGAGCGCTTCGAGATCCGCCGCGTAAGGCTGACCCACACGTTCGATCATGGCGGTTTCGCGATATTGGGCACCGGCGTTGGCGACGAGCGTCTTGTAGAGGCTGTACGTCACTGCCGGAAAAACCGCAGCCCGTGAGGGCTCGAGCGTCGCCCGGCAAATCAGTGCCAGCGCTTCGTCTGAGCCATTGGTTACCATCAGCGCCGACTTGTCGAGCGCGTGAAATTCTGCCAGCGCAGACAGCAGCGGCTCACCTAACGGGTGCGAATATTTCTTCAGCAGGTCGCCGTTACCGACGAGCTCGGCCAGCGCCTGAAAAACCCGGGGCGACGGCGGCAGCGGGCTTTCATTGGTATTGAGTTTGATCCAGCCGGGTTCGTTGACCTGTTCGCCCGGGGTATAGTGGGCTGCATTCCGGGTGACGGCATTGAGAAAATCGGGCGTCGCCTGCATGGTCAGAGTGACACCCGTTTGAGCCCGAGAATTTTGAGCAATTTTTCCAGATCATCGAGTG
>JAEUSA010000011.1 GCA_016788945.1 Leptospiraceae bacterium | reverse complement strand
CATGTCAGCCGCTCACCGATCGAAGCCTCGGCTGATGGGTTTACCCATGATTTCTCCGTCTTCTATCGGTTATTGGTACGCCGCGCGGGCAGCTGATTTCGCCTCGACCTTTTCAGGCTCAGCGGAAAGGGTTCGCCAGTGACATCTGCGAAACCTTCACGAACTCCAGATCGGCTTTCGGCGACCGCAGTATCTTCTTGAGGCATTCGAATGCGGCGTTATCCCCGGCGTCGACCGCCATGATGCGTGCCGCGCTTGCCGAATTCAGCTGTGCGAACGCGGTGAATGCCGGGCAGAATGGCCGTTTATCTTCTGAACTGACCATCGCTCTGAATGTGCGGAAATTCATGATGCGACCGGTATCGTAAAATGATGATGCTTCATTCGGGTCAGTGTCGAGCAGAATAATCTCTTTGTCCTGATTTTTTTCACGCAATGCTGAAAATAGCGCGCGCAGCGCGGGTACATTTTTGCAGAAGCGCGAACAATAGAGCGGGCTGATGCCGTGAAAACCTTCGTCGTCGTCGAGTATCTTGAGGTATTCACCGAGTTTTTCGGCGTCGAGCGCGTCGGCGATCGGTAACAGGCTGCCGTCGGCGACATCAATATTCATGTCTTCGAGCGGAATCGCCAGCCAAACCTCGTCGCCGTATGACGCGACTTTGCTGAGAATCTCCTGTGTGTCGCTGCGGCCGAATGTAACACCAAATGTTACGGGTATGCCGAGCGTTCGCCAGCGCACAATGTCGGCGGCAGAGCGCACATTTTGCACATAGATCGCCGCCTGTTTCCCCTGCACCGGGTTGCGCGGCCAGAGGTCTTGCGCGTTGCGCACGAACAATTTGAAATACACGGTATTTCGCTCATGCCGCGTTTTGTACAGGTACATGCCGTTTTGCGGCCTGAGTTTATACGATTCGTGCTTCAATCTGAAGTCATGGCGAAAGAGGGTATCGAGAAAGCGTGCACGGCGTGCTTTGTCATAGCTGCCCGCACAGGCGATCGAAACCAGCGGATGTCCTTTGCGGCGGATGACAATCGTATCGCACTGGCCTTCACCCCACAGCGACTCTAATTCTTTGACCGTTTCTTGAACCGCATCACTGAAGGAGGCCCCGCCGTCGCTGGAGAGCGCTGCAGTCATGAATAGGGCGATTATCGATGTCGTAATTTTCCGCATGTTACCTGTGTACTTCATCGGGTAAAATATAGTTATCGTCGTACTGTACTGCGCCCGGTGGTTTTTGCGGAGCGGCATTGCCGGCGCCCGATGACATCAGCGCGTCGGGCGCAACGACCGGAAGGTTACCGGGAAGGTTTTGATACGAAAAATTACGCAGCGCCGAGTAGACATCCGCCTTGACCGGTGCATCGCCCCCCTTTTCGGCGTCGAGCACGAGCGAATAGAACGCATTTTCGCAGTGTGTACGGTATTGCGTGTACATGTTTGCGGGAATAAGACAAGAAACTACGACTGGCCCCTGATCACTGATGACGACCGCGGTCTCTTCGCGGTATAGCTTACCCCGACGCTTGACTTCCCATACCGAAAGATGCAGATTCTCCCGGAATTTCGAATCACGTTCTTCGATCAGCCTCACAAATGAATATTCGCTCGCGAGGCGTGCGGCCTTTTGATTTACCACCTGCTGAACGGTCAGCGTTTCCCGCGCGGCAAAGCTGCGGACTTCGATGCGTGCGTCGCGGCGGCGAAACTGTGCGATCACGCCATTGCGTTTGACCGCTTCGACGGTGCGCCAATTATCCGGTACATCGATTGTGAAGGGAGATTCACCCGCTTTGGGCTCCCATTGGTAGGGTATGGCACCGGCGGCAGTGGCGCCGAGGGCCAAAAGAGTGACTATGCGCAGAGGCAGACGCATCTCCTTTATTCTCGGCCTTCGCGCCTGCCATACCTTAATGGCGGCGCAGAATTTCAGCGTAGGTGGCTGAGTTCGTGCTCACGGCGTTCAATCTGCTGCTCGATCGTCGCCGCTTTAACACCGGGTATGCATTTTTGTGGTGCGTGGTTCATCCGCCTTTCTTCGAGGTTTTCATAGAGTTCGAACCAATCGATTGCCCGCCCTTCATCGAGAAACTGGACATTGGCGAGATGCATTTTTCGCGTCTGGTAGCCCAAATCTTCATCGCATGGCATGACTTCAGGCTTTTGTTTGGCGCAGGCCATCAAAAGCAGCAGGGTGACGGCAGCCAGTTTCATGGTTTTTTATCGGCAGGGCGGCGGCGCAACCGAAGCGCGCCGAGCCCTTTTACCGTCAGTCGTAGTTGTTCTTGAGCAGATCTTTGTAGGCGCCTTTGAGAGAGGTCTTATCTTCGACATCACCCTTTTCGGCGTCCATGTTCCAGTTCAGCTTCTTGGTCCAAGCATACGCTTTGGGTTTCGGTATCTGCTTGTCGGTGGGTATAATAATGCCTTCGCCCGCATTGACATCCACATTGCTGCTGGTGGCAGAATCGACGACGTTGACCTTGCCTTCGTTGACACACAACCACATGTCTGCCTTAGTCTTCTTTTTATTACCGTAGGCAAAATAGAACTCGGTGCCGCGCACAGCAGCCACCATGGTTTGCGCTCTGATCTGGTATGATTGACCTGCTGTACGGCGGTCGACCTTGGAAAAGACAGAACCGCTATCGACGTCGATCGTCGTTGAATTGCCGACGGCGCTGAGTGTAATCTGCGAATCTGATTTGAGCTTCAGCATCGCACCCGATTTGAGCGCGATAATTACCGTGCCTTTCGCACCGGTGCGTATTTTGTCCGCTTCGTTGACAATTTGGCCCAGCGTAGCCTTTTGCCAGCCTTTGCCGGCGTTGACGTCGACGTTACCCGCGACGAAGGTCAGTTTACCCGCATCGCCCGCGACGATAGCCGATGTCGCGAAAATAGCGGTAAGTATAATCAGCATTTGCTTTTTCATTAATTGCTCCTCAGAGAATGAGTCTCACTGCTGCACAGTCGTGGCTGGCTAAGTGGGCAGACAACCATAATTTATCGCAACGGGGGCTGCGCGTTTTGAGACGCTGTCTAAGGGGTGAAAATCTGTTTACGGTGTGAAATCGATCTAAACTTACAAAAAATGCGCCGCATCACCGCATTCATTCCGCTGACCGCCTTGCTGTTCGCTTGCAGCAGCCGCCTTGTCA
>JAEUSA010000464.1 GCA_016788945.1 Leptospiraceae bacterium | reverse complement strand
CTCAGCGACCAGGCCACCGACCGGTGAGCGCAGTCAAACCGAGCGGGTTACGCTACTTCTTTTCTTTCTAAATCTGACTTCTTCACCACGGCGAAATCTTCGAGATGAAACGTGCTCGCTTTCAGTACATATTCACCCGCGAACCCCGGGTACAGCGTCGTATTGCGCCCGCCGTCGGTCAGGTACCAGCTTTTGCAGCCTGAGGTCCAGTTGGTAACTTTCATGCGCTCGTCGATGAAGTGCGTGAATTCAGCCTGCTTCTCTGCCTTAACTTCGAGCGCGGCAATACCTTCGGTAAGCATGCGCGAAACCGCCGACGCAATGTAACGGTATTGCGGCTCGGTGTAGACGAGCACCGAAGTGTGACCGGGACCCGTATTGGGGCCCATGCAGTAGAAGAGGTTCGGAAAGCCATGCACCGTCATGCCAAGGTATGACTCCGCACCGTTTTTCCAGTCGTTATTGAGATCGTGACCTCGCGCACCCTTAATCGGGAAAGGCGAACCAGCCTTGGGTACTTCAAAACCGGTAGCATAGATGATGACATCTGCCTCATATTCTTTGCCCTGTGCGATGACACCGGTAGGAGTAATCTTGGTCACGCCTGACGCGACGAGTTCGACATTATCCCGTGTGAGCGCGGGATACCAATCGTTTGAGATCAGCATGCGCTTGCAGCCAAAACGGTAATCGGGCGTGACCTTGCGGCGCAGTTCGGGATCTTTAATACTGCGTTCGATATTCCAGCGCGCGAGGCGTTCGAGCGCGTTTGTCACGGGTGTGTTGAATACAATTCCGGCGCCAAAACCTTCGGTCAGTGCATAAATAATCGTGCGACGCAGGCGCTGCACGAATGGCAGCGCGCGGTAGATCGATTTTTCTGTTTCGCCGATTTCATAATCGGGCTTGGGGATAATCCACGACGGCGTGCGCTGAAAGACAGCGAGTTTGCCGACCTCGGGTGCTATTGCCGGCACCAGCTGTATGGCACTCGCACCGCCACCGACGACGACGACCTTTTTACCCCTGAGGTTCGTATCTTTACGCCAGCGCGCAGTATGCAAAACTTCGCCTTTGAATGCATCAGCGCCTTCAATTTTGGGAATCGAAGGAATCGAGAGAGCGCCGATACCTGAGACGACAACGCGTGCCATGTATTTTTTACCGTTTTCTGCCGTTGCAGTCCACAGGCATGCATTTTCGTCGTAGGCAAGCTTAATCACTCGCACTCCGAACTCCGCCTTGGGGCGCAACTGGTGTTTGGCCGCCACGTCGAGCATGTAAGCATGAATTTCATCAGAGGTTGCGAACATGCGCGACCAGTTGGGATTCTGCTCAAAAGAAAACGAATAGAGGTGTGAGGGTACATCGCAGGCTGCACCGGGATACTTATTATCGCGCCAGGTTCCGCCGAAATCTTGCCCCTGATCTATGAGCTTATAGTTAGTCACACCCTGCTTTTGCAGGTTAATCGCGACGCCGATGCCGCTGAAGCCGGCGCCCATAATAAGGACATCGAGGGGTTGTTGCTGCATAATGTCTCCTATGAACACGGATGTTCTTGGAGTCGGCCCGCATGGACGCGGTTTCATGCCGACTCCTTTGCTGCTCTGCCGGCTGGTGCCGGTGTCGAGCAAAAATTCTGTGCGGTGCGCAATCGCATCATCAGACCCTTCGTCAATCAAAAGTGAACGTTTGTTCATTGTTAAATGTGGCACCTGTTGCCGAATTGGAGCGTATGGCAGCCATGCCTATCTATCAAACGCTTATCAAAAAACGGGCAACCTTGCGCATCGTTATCACGATTCTTTCATCGACGATCGCCATTGCCTGCAGTAACTATGACCTGCTGCAGAAACTGGAAAATCCGCATTCGGGCAATGCCCCGCAAAAACGCGGTCCATTGCGCATATTTGTCACACAAGCTACCTACACCGGCACGCAGATCGGCGGATTAACCGGTGCGGATACCAAATGCAATACCGATGCCAATACCCCGGCTTCGACGACAGGATTCAAAGCCATGCTGGCGCTGTCGGGAAATCGCATCGCATGCACAACGGCAAACTGCAGTGGCGGCGCAGCAGAAAATATTAACTGGGTGATGACACCGAACACCACATATTATCGCAGAGACGGAGTAACGCAGATCGCCACGACCAATGCGGCAGGCATCTGGCCCGCACCCTTCACGTTGACGAGCACGATCGATACGGCTTTTTTTCAGGTCTGGACCGGCCTTACGATGACCGGGGGCAGCGAATGGTTAGAAAACGCCGCGAATGCCTGCACCTCATGGACTTCCGATGGCGGTACCAACGGCACCATCGGCAGTTCGAACGCTCTGGACGCAAACAGTATCTATAACTCCACGCAGACTTGCAATCAACTACGCAATTTCTATTGCGTGGAACAATAGGTAATGGCTTTTCTTTCGACGCCGCTTTAGACTTTACCCGGGGGACGCCATCAGCAGCCTTCGTCCATGAAGCGCGACGCTCGGCCAAAAACACGCAATCCCGTCGGCTGGGGTTACCAAGAAGATGCCGCGACTACGAAAGAGTGCGACAAGGTGCTGGCGAGTCTCTCCGAACAGTTTGACCTGAAGCGCTTTGACAAGAGTGATGCTCTCGCGGCAGAGAATATTCAACTTTCGCCATCTCGCATCGTTGCGCCCGAGAAACTCCGCTCGCTTGTCAGCGTGAGCCATGAAGCCCGCCTGCTGCACGCAGTCGGCCGCAGCTTTCGTGACCTGGCCAAGCTGCGTGAAAGTATACCGCTGACCGCGCCCGACGCGGTGGCAACACCGCAAACCCATGAGGATCTCGAACGTGTGTTGGAATGGGCGTACGCCAATGACTATGCCATCATTCCTTTTGGCGGCGGTTCGAGTGTAGTGGGCGGCGTGAACCCCGAAGGTATGGAATCTTTCCCCGCCGTAATTTCAGTGGATATGCAGGGCATGAACCGTGTGCTGAGCGTCAGCAAAGGCGAGCGCATTGTCCATGCCGAAGCGGGCGTTTTGGGCCCCGACCTCGATGCGGCGCTGCGGCCACACGGCCTGCATACGCGCTATTCGCCGCAATCATTTCATCACAGCACACTCGGATGCTGGGTTGCGACACGCGGCGCGGGGCATAACAGTACGGTGCACCAGAAGATCGAAGAACGTGTGCAGGCCGTTTCGGGCATACTATGCGACGGCCGTACCTTTTCCACTCGCCCGTTACCGGCGACCAGCGTCGCGATTGATCCAAAATCGTATTGGACCGGCAGCGAAGGTATGTTAGGTTTCATCACCTCGGCGCGTTTGCGGGTTTATCCACTGCCGGAGCACCGCGGGTTTCGCGGCATTGCTTTCCCGACATTTGTGCAGGCACTCGAAGCTGCGCGCGAGATCGTACAGACCGATCTTTTCCCTGTGCAGCTGCGTATTCTCGACGAAGACGAGAACATACAGACCGCGCGACTTGCCGGGGTTCATCCGCACCGCCGCGCACTTTTGATTCTCGGCGACGAATCGACGCTACCCGTTGTCGAAGAACGACTCGAACTCTTTTCGCGTATCGCCGCGCAGCATGGCGGCATAAGAGACGAGAGCGCCTCGCGGTTATTGCGCGAATGGGTGCGCCTGTTTTTCCGCCAGCCCTACATACGCGATTTTTTGCTGCAATGGAACATGGTCGTCGACACCTTTGAAACGGCGATACCATGGAATTCGTCCGCCGAATTCTATCGTGCGATCAAAGACATCACGCGCCAGACGCTCGAAGACACATTAGGCGCAGGCCATGTCGGTTGCCGGGTGACGCATGCCTACAGCGACGGAGTGTGTCTGTATTTTTCTTTTTACGGTCCGGGCAGCCGTGACAAACTTTTGCAGCAGTGGGGGCGCATCAAGCATGCGGTCAGCGAGGCGGTAGTGCGTGAGGGTGGTACCATCAGCCACCACCACGCGATGGGCCGCGACCACAGCGCTTATGCAAAACAGGAATTTCCGCACATTCATGTCTCGGCAATTCGCGATTTGAAACGTTCGCTGGATCCCAAAGGGCTGATGAATCCCGGTTTGTGGATTTCAGGTTAATCCACAAACTTATTGACACCGCTGTCAGCAATCCTGATCCGCAAAGGTCACGGATGAATATTTTACATGCAATCAATCGCCATTTTGTTAAATGCCAACGCCCGCCTCGTCACCGATAAAGTACGCCGCTCACTAGAAAGAATTATACCGCGCGCGAGCCTGTTTCTCAGCCATACGAAAGAAGAAGCACGCGACTATGTGAAGCACATCGTCGATAACAAGTTCAATGTGATTTTTTCCGGCGGTGGCGACGGCAGTTTTGTCAACCTGATCAACCTCGTGCGCGACTATATCAGCAAAAAGAATACTCCGCAAGCGGCGTTGACATTACCGCAATTCGGCGTGCTCAAGCTCGGTACCGGCAACGGTATCTCAAGTTTTGTCGGTTCGAGCGGCGGCACCAAACTGTTGGAGCGCGCACTGCATGCGGAACACCTCGATACAATGGAAATGGCATTGATCGAACGGGATAATCGTATTTTTCATTTTGCCGGTTCCGGTTTTGATGCGCGCATCGCCGCGGATTACCAATTGTTTATGAATTCGCTGAAAACCCCGGCGGCGCGAAAGCAGTTCTCAGGTCTGTTCGGCTATTTCTGCGCTGGGCTCGGAAAAACCGTACCGGAATCGGTGATTCGGCCCGATCGCGGTGAAGTGCGCATCGAACTGGAGGGCGACTCGACAGCATACCATGTCGCGCACCGCCGCGGTACCGATACGCCTGTCGAAACCCAGCGACAGGTTCTCTATAGTGGGCCGTCGACCGCAGTGGCTGTTGCCACAGAACCTTATTATGGCTACAACGTGCGGGCGTTTCCGTTTGCTAATCTAAAAGAAGGTTATATGAACCTGCGCGTGCTGATGGCCAAACCCGTGAGCGTGGTCGCAAACATGGGGCAATATTGGAACGGTAGTTACCGTGGTAAAGACGTGCTGGATTTCCTTGTGAAAAAAATTCGCGTTACGTACGAGAAAGCGACGCCGATGCATATCGGCGGTGATTTTGAGCAGATGGCGCATTCGATAACCTACCGGATTTTCCCGCAGACATGCAGTCTCATCGACTTTCACAAGTTGGCGCACGCCTGAACTCGCACCGCTTTGCGAGGCACAGTTAGCGGTCGCTCATTCTGCGAACCCCACCGGGTGTACCCGCACAACTCCGGCGGGTTATTCAACGACAGGGGGCACGGCCATTTTCTGCGGTTTCGACCAATCGGTCATTTTCTGCACGGCAGACCATTTCTCCGCAACCTGCTTTTTGCTGTATTGTTCGGCAAAAACCGCTTCATTGTAAGCGAGAGTCGCGTCATCGGGATACATCGCGCGTGCGAGCGCAAAAATTTCCTGTGCTTCTTCGTGACGACCTAACTGGTGCGCATAGATCGCGGTCTCGTTCATCACGGCGGCATCGCGTGGGTAGTCGGCCAAAAGCGCGCTCATTTCAGACCAGGCGTCGTGCTGCATGCCGCTCGAGAACAGTGCACGCGCATAGTAAAGCCGCGTCGCGCGGTCTTTGCGCAAGATCGACAACGTGGCAAAGCAGCGCACGGCTTCGTTGTACTTCTTGAACAGGCAGAAATATTTGAAGTAATGCAGTCTCAGCGTGAGCGAGGGCATTTTTGCCGAACCAAACAGCCATTCTTTGGCACGTGTGGCGTTGAGTATGCGCGGTATTGTCTCGCGCAACTCGGGAGTAAGATCTTCGGCGTCGAAAACTTCGGGGTTAGCTACGTGCAGCAACGCTTCGGCTTCGGTATTACACGGCAAGGCAGCGACCCATACCTGAAAACGCGCCCGCTTATCTGAATCTAACAGGCGTTGCCAGCGGCGTGCGTTCATAAACCGCACAAGGCAGGTTTTATTGAGATCAAACAACCCATCGGAGAAAACAGCCGACGAAGCTGCTTGTCGATAAATATGGCGGATAGGCAATTTGCGTGCAAGTTCGTGGTCGTAGTGTTCACGCAATGCCGGTTCGAGGCGCGGCTCGAGTTCTTTCCATTCTTTGCCGTGTATACGTTCGGCTGAATACAGACGAAATGAAGCGGCAAACGCGACGTTGCGGTATTGTGACAGGGAGGGTACGGCTCGCGCAAGGAGCGGTACCCCGGTGATATCTTGAAACAAGTAGCGAATAAGGTCGCGCTGCTCAGCTGCCATCATTGCATGACCTGCGACTTTCAACGCGGTCACCGCGAGTTCAGGTCGGTCGGCATGCCACAATGCAAGCGTGGTATAGACACCGTACGATGATACACCGGCCGCAGTGTCACAGTGCGACAACAATTCGCCGAAATCCACATCTTTGACAAGAGTGGCGTTGCGCGTACGGTGGATCAACCCTTCAGCGTCGAAGGCAAACGCCGGCAACAGCACATTAATTTTTGCCTCGGGCGAATGCCGTTCGTAGACACCCTGCGTCCACGGGCTGGCCACGTCGCCGATGGTGAGTTTCGTGCGTTTCACACGCGGTGGCGGCACTACCTCTTCAGGGGGGGTAATTTCTTCGCCGGACTTCGGCGTTTCTTCTTTTGTTTCGGCTGCCCCTGCCTGCTTAAGCCGGCGGCCGCGGCTGATACCCACGGCAAGGGTAATAATCGCGATGACGAT
Source organism: Leptospiraceae bacterium (assembly GCA_016788945.1). Classification (GTDB taxonomy): domain Bacteria; phylum Spirochaetota; class Leptospiria; order Turneriellales; family Turneriellaceae; genus Turneriella. Next base: position 6,005 of record JAEUSA010000464.1, on the reverse strand, counting down.
CAGTAACAGCGCAAAACCGGCCGCCGCCAGAGGCGCACGGTGCGTGCTGACAAATTCAAGTACCGAGCGCAATCCTTCGGGCATAGAATGACTTATATATCATCGGCAGCCAGATCAGGGTTCTTTCATGCATTTTTCGAACGCCTCTGCGCCCGCTTTGCGCACAGAAGCCCTGTCGGCAGCGGAAACTTTGCCCATTTCAAAGTTAATCCGCATATAACGCTCAGCGCGTGCCATCTGCTCACCGCAGAGTTTGGTGTCGCCGGGTGGCTTCTTTTTCTGCAGCTTTTCACATTCGCAGGCGGCGAGGGCATATTCTACAGAATTGCCGCGGGCTGCCGCGATTGCCTTATTCTCGCGACAGGCAGCGGCAAGAGCCACAAGCATGGTAATAACGGGCACGGTGCGGCGCATGAGATAGCAATGGCGCCTTGAGGAGGATGTCAAACGTTATCGGGCTTATTTTGATTTGACAGTGCGCTGTGACGAGCCGATCGCTTCACGCAAACCGATGAAATTGGCCGTGCTCGGATTACTCGCTTTCGCCTTTGACCGGGCTGGTGAATTCATCAGTCGCCTGATGCCCTACCGCGAGCGGCTTTACCGGCTGGCACTTGCACAACTACGCAATACCACAGACGCCGAAGACGCTGTGCAAGAGGCGTTGATCAAGGCCGGTAAAAGCGCACAAACCTTTCGCAGTGAATCGAGTGAATATACCTGGGTTGTGCGCATTCTCATCAATCATTGCCACGATGTGCAACGCAAGGTGTCGCGCCGGCAAAAGCGCGAGGTGACGGGTGATCTCGTCGAGCAAAAGAGCACGCAGATCGCCGATACGCGCGCACAACCAGAGCAAAATATCGAACTTTCTGACATGTCGCGGCATCTAATGGATGCGGTGAACGAATTGGGACAAAACTATAAACCGCTGATACTGATGCGCTATTTTGAAGACATGAGCTACGAGTCCATTGCCGAGGCGTTAGAACTGAATACAGGTACGGTGAAGTCGCGCATGAACCAGGCCAAGACGCTGCTCAAAAGCAAACTCGAGGCACGCGGTATCGGGGGGGATTACTTTGGCTAACGGCCGTGACCGCCGTAAACCGCCCGGTAAGCCGCCGGTCAAAGGGACGCCACGCTCGTCGGGCGGCAGTGATAGTTTTGATCTGTTTCTCGATCGGCAATTCAAAATTTTACGCGACGAAATCGACACGCACCTTGCCGGTCGCCCGGCACAAAAGCCTGAAGGTAAAGCATTGGTGTTTAACCAGCGCAGCCGAAAATCATGGGCTACGGGGCCCCTGAAATATGGCATCGCTGCCGCTGTGCTCGTCGCGATCGTCGTACCTTCGGTCATACAGCTCAACCGCCACAAAGAGACGATGAATACAACTGCTGCTGGGGCAACCTTGAACCAGAGAGCTGGCGAAACCAAAGATACATTAGAAAATGCCAAGACCGATGCGACAACCGAAACAGAAGAACGGGTCAGCAAGCAAGATGCGAAGGCGGGCTATTTCGCTCGTAAAAAAGGGATGCAAAGCGCAGACCGAGACGAACTGGAAAAAGAAGAAGCGAATATTCCGGCAGCCAAAGACGCACGCAAAGATGATACTGCCGATTTGATGGCAACCAAACGCGAAGCACCGGCCATCGAGCGCGCAGAAAAAAGCAAGAACAGCGACAGGCTGGCCAGCGTGGCAAAGCCGGCAGAAGAACAAACCTCGCCCGCAAAACCGGCCGCACCTTCGGCCGGTGCAGCACCCGCACCACGGAGCATGCCGGCGATGCCCATGGCGACCGGTAAGAGCAGTGAAGCGGACAAAGCAGCGGAGATACGGGCCGGTGATGAGGTCGCGCCGACTGCCGCGTCACGGTCGATTGCCGTTGACGACGCCAAGACCCGCCTCAAAAAACAATCCGCCTCTGACGAAGAAAAAGAAGAGATGGAAAAACTCTGGCGTGAGTTTGAGAAAGACCCGAAATCATTCAACAAGGACAAGAAACGCAGTGCGCGACTGAAAGTTTTGTTAAGCCGTCATAACGAAAAATCCCGAGCCAAACGCGTAAAATCCGTCGAAACAGAGCTTGCGAAATAAAAAAGCCCGCCGTCCCTTGGGACCAGCGGGCTTTATCGAGTATTTCTCTGCAGCGGGGCTGCAGAGAAATAGCGGAATTAGTGAGCTTTGCCCTTCTTAATGCGCATTCCGTAGAATGAGCGCCAGACAAACACCATCGACAGTGCGAAGAACGCTACCGCGAAGATGGTGCGCAGCATCGCCGGAGTACCATCGGGATTCTTGAGTTCGACCGCGAGTTCGACTGCGAGCAGACCGAACAGCGTTGTGAACTTAATAACCGGGTTCATCGCGACAGAAGAAGTATCTTTGAACGGGTCACCGACAGTATCGCCCACAACAGTTGCGTCGTGCAGTGGCGTACCTTTCTGCTTCAGTTCTACCTCAACGAGCTTCTTCGCATTATCCCATGCGCCACCGGCATTCGCCATGAAGATCGCCTGGTAAAGACCAAAAATCGCGATGGAGATCAGGTAACCGATGAAGAAGTACTCGTTAACAAAGGCAAAACCGAGAGTGCTGAAAAAGATGCCCAAGAAGATATTGAACATTCCCTTCTGTGCATACTGGGTGCAGATTTCTACAACGCGCTTGCTATCGGCCATCGATGCCTTTGTGGCGCCATCAAGCTTGATATTCGCCTTGATGAACTCAACCGCACGGTACGCACCGGTAGAAACGGCCTGCGTCGAAGCACCGGTAAACCAGTAGATCACCGCACCGCCGGTGATAAGACCGAGCAAGAACGGAGCGTGCAGCAGTGAAAGGTTGGTAATCGCTGTCTGGTTCTGGAAGTTGTTGGTGAGCATAATAATGATCGAGAAGATCATTGCTGTTGCACCGACCACCGCAGTACCGATAAGCACCGGCTTCGCGGTCGCTTTGAACGTGTTACCTGCACCGTCGTTGGCTTCGAGGAAGTGTTTTGCTTTGTCGAAGTTGAGGTCGAAGCCGAAGTCTTTCTTTACGTCTGCCTTCACATTCGGTACGTTTTCTATCAACGAAAGTTCGTAAACTGACTGTGCGTTATCAGTTACCGGGCCATACGAGTCAACAGCGATCGTTACCGGGCCCATGCCTAAAAAGCCGAAAGCCACGAGACCGAAAGCAAAGACTGCCACAGCGTATGGGCCCATCAGTTGACCAAGGCCTGTCAGGGCGACGTAGTAAGAAACACCCATCAGAATCACGATCACAATGCCCATCCAGTAGGCTGAAAAGTTACCCGCAGTAAGGCCAGAAAGCACGTTCAGAGAAGGACCACCTTCTTGTGAAGCGGTGACCACTTCATGGACGTGGGACGATTCAGTCGAAGTGAAAACCTTCACGAGTTCTGGGATAATCGCACCAGCAAGGGTACCGCAGCTGATGATCGTTGCGAGTTTATACCACAGTGTACCGTCGCCGAGTGTCGGGATCAGCAAGAAAGAGATGAGGTAAGTGAGGCCAACAGACACGATAGAGGTAATCCACACCAGCGTCGTCAGCGGAATCTCGAAATTGAACATGTCGGCGTTTTTGAATTTAGCGCCGGCAATGATACCGTTGAGGTAATAAGAACCGAGTGATGCGAAGATCATCGCAATGCGCATCGCGAAAATCCACACGAGCAGCTGCACCTGAAACTGCGGGAATACCGCGAGCAGAATCAGAGAGATCAGAGCCACACCGGTCACGCCATAAGTTTCAAAACCGTCAGCAGTCGGGCCAACCGAGTCACCGGCGTTGTCGCCTGTACAGTCGGCGATGACACCCGGGTTACGTGCATCGTCTTCTTTGATTTTGAAAACGATCTTCATAAGGTCTGAACCGATATCGGCGATCTTGGTGAAGATACCGCCGGCAATACGCAGCGCTGAAGCACCGAGTGATTCGCCGATGGCAAAACCGATGAAGCATGGGCCTGCAAAGTCAGCGGGTATAAAGAGGAGAATCGCAAGCATCAGCACGAGCTCAACAGAGATGAGCAGCATACCGATCGACATACCCGCGCGCAGCGGGATCGCATACGTATTGTAAGGCTTACCCGTCAGTGAGGCAAAAGCAGTACGCGAGTTGGCGAACGTGTTGATACGGATACCGAACCAAGCGACGCCGTAGCTGCCTAAAATACCGACAACTGAGCAACCGAGGATGGCGACAACTTTTGCAACACCATAGCCGTGAATCGCCTTACCTGCAGCGTCAATACCGCCTTGCGCGAGAAAGCCAAAGTAGTAGATCATGATCGCTGCGATAAAAATCCACAGGATGCCGAGAAATTTACCCTGCGTTACCATATAGGTTTTGCAAGTCTCATAAATGAGCTCTGATACATCGAGCATCACCTTGTGAACCGGAAGGTTCTTGAGGCGAACATACTCAATGAGGCCGAACGCAAGGCCAAGAAAGCAGGCGCCGAGGCCGATCATCAACAGCGTGCGGCCGTCGATGCCCAAAAAGCTCTGGCTGGCAAGGTTCGGAATTTTGAGGTCGGCTTCGCTCGCCATCAGAGGCGTTGCAGAAACCACCAGCAGGCCCATCACGAGGCCGGCTACGTTTCGTAGTCTGAACATGAAATTCTCCTGAAGTTTATTCATCGGGGAAAGATGTTCGGGTACGCTTGGCGCAAAAAACAGGGGGTAAAGCAAAAAAGAGTGGAAAGCATGGCCCGCGCTGCAGGCCATGCTTTCCGTTAGATATGCGAGAATTCATCAAGCCCATAACCACATTCAAAGACACTCGCAGCTCGCATGTGCCCGAGGTTCGGCTCGCTGCTGTACGCAAGGCCGCACATAAATTCCGCGATGAGCTGCAATCTTCTGGCAGCGTGCCATTTTTTCGCGCCGTGACACTTGTCAACGTACCCTACCCGACGCGTTATGCTTTTTTTGGCGTCTACAACGATGCGACCTTTGTCACCCCGATCATCCACATCACCAACCGCCTGTTCGTCATTCGTTTTCAAACAGAAGGTGGATTAAAAACCCTGCTGTTTTCGCCCAGCGACATCATGGCGAATGCCGAAACCCGTTTTTTCAAGCGTTTCGGTGGCGGATTTCTCACGAAACTTCAGGGCGACTCGATGAAACCCGTCAAAGACGCGGCGCAACAACTCGTCGCCCCGATTGCGCACACCGTCGAAGAATGGTTGCCGTTGATGGGGTTTGAACCGTCAGATATCGATTACATCAGCTATGACCACCTGCACACACAAGACCTGCGCAACTGGCTCGGTACCGCCGATCGCAAGGCATATTTCCCCAATGCAAAGCTGTTGGTGATGCGCCAAGAATGGGAATCAGCCACCGGGCTTCTGCCACCACAGAAAGATTGGTATTGCCCGAATGGTATCGCCGGCATTGACCCGCAAAAGATAATTTTGCTCGACGACGATGTTATGTTGGGTCCGGGTTTGGCGCTGGTACGCACACCCGGCCATACGATGGGCAACCATTCGCTCGTCGTCAACACGCCTGCGGGTGTTTATGTCTCATCAGAGAACGGCGTTTCCGCTGACAGCTACGCGCCCATACATTCGAAGAACAATGAGATCCGCCATTATGCACAAAAGACCGGTATGGAAGTCATACTCAATGGCAACACGCAAGAATCAGGTCTGGAGCAGTATATCTCGATGGTGATGGAAAAAGAAATCGCCGGTCCCGCGCAGCAGAACCCTGATTTTTATAATGTGTTCAATTCGTCGCAGTTTTCACCCTACTGGATGTTCCCGGGCATTGCCCCCAGTTTTGCGTTCGACGATATGGAGATTGGACACTGATGTGTGTTGGAGCAAACCTATGACTGCGCGAGCCGTATTATAGGTTTTCTGCCAATGCCGAGACAAGAAAATGTCGCGAATCGGCGGTTTTTGCCGTCTTAACCCACTAGATAGCGGCCACAGTATTTAGGCTTTTCAATCTATCACCGTGGGAGGAA
>JAEUSA010000449.1 GCA_016788945.1 Leptospiraceae bacterium | reverse complement strand
CGCGCGCACCGAATTACCGACGGTGAAACTTGCCGGATTCAGCAAGTAGGTGCTCTGAGTGGAATATCCTGCCAAGGTATCAAACATCAGCGTGCCCGAAGCATTCTTGATCAGCATACCAAGCGATAAACCCAACTGCATCGCCCGTTCGATCTCGGTCGTACTACCCGCACCAGACAAGTTGGTGGTGCTGGGCTGGTTGCTCCAACTCTGTCGTTTTACCTGTTGGTACAGGGCCGCACCGAGACCGAAGGAAATATTTTCGGTAGGCGCATAACTGCCTGAAAGTATGCCACCAAAATTGTCGGGGTTGGTATAGATCTGGCGATAGTTGTTGGGACCCGTGAGGCTGCGATCGGCGAGTTGCACTTCGTCTTTGTAATGAAAGAAAATACCTTCAAAGCCGAAGCCCCATTTTTTTCCTATGGGTGCCTGGTAACCGACGTTGAGGCGGATATCCTGTTCGATGACGCCGCGGTCGAGCGATTTGATTCGGGTCACATCTTCTTGCAGGTTCACCACCGCGGCGGTCAGAAAAAAACGGTCGTGGCGCATCAGTCCGAGGGAAGCCGGGTTTGTATTGGGAAAATATTCCTGTGAAATTGTCCGAAACTTTGCCGTGTTGACGACCAGTTTGCGCAGATAAGCGGTAATCGCATCGTTTTCGGGGTCGAGCAGCTTCGCTTCGTCGAGGTCGCGCCGCGCCTCTTCGGTTTCGTGGCGATCGACCGCGTCGACCGCGCTGGAAAATTTCAGCGCGACGGCTTCGGTTTTTTCCGTCACGACGCCGAGTTTACCGCTGATGGTTCCGGGGACTGCGAGATTTAACCGCGCGAGAATTTTCGCCGCAATCTGGCCAGAAAGAGAATCATAGTGCGATAGTTTGCCGGGAAATTTTTCCTGCCAGATCACGCGTGTGCTTTTGGTTTCGACGATGCGCACCGTAATCGACAGGCGGTCATTGATGTCGTAAATGCTGCCGAGCACGATGTATTCTGCGGTTAGCAGTTTGCCGGCCTCTACCTGTGCTTTTTCGTCGACGAGGCCCGTCTGGCTGAGTTCAATTTCGCGCATCGCTTCGAGACGCTTTTCCCGTTCTATCAGATCTACCGAATCAGACTTGGCGAGTTCGATGGAGATGAATTCGGCAAAACCTTTACCGAGAAAGCGGTAGGTTGCATTTGCTGACTGTACCTGAAAGTCGCTGACGCTGATACGGGCCGCGGCGAGCGGCAGGTGAGCAAAAAGCAGAAACAGGATTGCGAGTAAGCCGATACGGGGCATGCGGAGAGTGTCTAATAATAGACAAAAATGTCAAGTATTAGCCCGTGCGCGTCGCATTACTGTCAGGGCTGCGCCGCAGGGTCGCGACAGCTGCATCAAAAATTGCGCCAGAGACCTGCAGCGCAGCCCCTGAGCGCTTCCGAAGTTTGGGTCAGGGTTTGGTTTTGCGTGGCGGTGGTTTGGGCAGCATGCGCGGCTCAAGGTTTTGCAGGTTTATCGGTGTCGATTTCAAAGCCTGTGCGAGCGCATTTTTCAGGGCCTGCGATCCGCCTTTTTTGGCTGAACCGGTAAGCGATGCGAGAATGTATTTGTTCACGAGATTAATAAAGAACTCGTTCTCTTTACCATCCAGAAAACACGCGGTCATCGTCACGACGATGTGTTTGTCGGGTATGGTTAGAATGTACTGGCCGCGCCAGCCCGAAGCCATCAGCGATGCGGGATTATTGTAAAAATACGGATGCCAGAAATAGTACCCATAATTGGCAGCAGGGTTGTTTTTGTCTGATTGGATAACCGGTTCGCGCACTTTTTTTATCCAGTCTTCTGACAGCAGGCGCTTACCGTCGAATACCCCGCCATCGAGATAGAGAATGCCGAATTTTTGCATGTCAATCGGGCGCAGGCGTATGCCGTAGGCACCGAGATCGAGTCCTTCTGCGTCGCGGTGCTCCCAATCGGCGTTGAAGAAACCCATCGGCCGAAACAGATTTTCTTCAGCGAATTGCCAGCTGGTCTTGCCCGAACTCACCGCCACCATGCCGATTGCCATCGAAGGGGTAATGTCCTGGTATTGAAAATCTTGCCCGACGTTGGGTAAAAGCTTCTGCGTCAGCGCGAATTTTGCGCGATTAGGTGCGGCGAAAAAATCGGCATGGCGCTGTTCAGCTTCGCTGGTCAGCGAATGCGGCGGCACCAGTGCGTCGAGCGCCGACATCGCCAGTACATCTTTTACTGTAACCGAAAGAAAGCGCTTTTGATCGTGCTCTGAGGCGAAAAATGTTGCGGGGAAAATTTCGCCCACGGCCTGATCGGTGTTGCGGATTAATCCTTTGTCTATTGCCATTCCGACGAGCGTGGCGGTGACACTCTTGGTGACCGACATCAGATAGTGATTGTGGTTACGCGTCAGATTGTGCGTATACATTTCATAAACGAGTGTGCCACGCCGCGAGATCAACAAGGAAAAAACCGGCGCACGCTCGCGCACGATGTAGTTGGTCATATCGGCGAGTACTGCGGGGTCAAGCCCATGCCGTTCGGGCGGTTCACTTTGCTGGCCGGCCGCAGCCAGCATGCCGCCGAAGCAGCATGCAATGACTATGGCCGCGCGAAATTTCATCGCTTGAGCGAGGTGGAAAGAAACTGCTGAATCTCGGGGTCGTTATCTTTAGTCAGCTGCCAGAAAGAAAAACCGGCGAGGTTGCTTTTCTGCAATAACGCCATTTTTTCGGAAAAAGCCGTTTTATCCATGAAAAATGCCACGCGCTTGCATCCACCGCTGTTATACCATAGCGAAGGGTCTTCATAAACTTTTTCGTCATGAATATCGCGGAACTTGCGCAGGTTGGTCCAAGACTTTGCGCCTTTTTCGCTGGCGAGAATTTTGCCTATATCTGTCGGTTGCTGCAGCTTGTGCTCTTTTGCACGAATGCGCTGCACGTCGCTGTAGTATACCGCCTTGATCGGCGCGCGGCAGTTGAGGCCCCAATCGTAACCATAGGTTGGTATCGCCATATAGAGTTTCTCCGCGGGTATCTTGTCGCGGGCGTAGTCGATGATTTCGGCAAGCCATGTGCCGGGGGCCTGTGGTCCTGGTCCCGGGTTACGGTATTTGCGGGGATGCAGTTCGTACGCCATGATCTTGACCATGTCTGCATGTTTGCCGAGAAATGCATAATCGTGGGTAAGCGGGCCGCGCCAATCTTCGCGGAAATCCATAACAATCGGATTTTTTAATCCACCGCAGCGTTTCTTCTTTATAGTCTCTGCCTCTGATGCAGTTTTCGGATGAACTGCAACAGACAAAAGTTTGTTTCGTTTCTTGAGCTCTCCTGAGAGTAGAATGATGAATTCTTCAAATTTCTCTTTTTTACCGCAACTCATTCCCTCATAGTCGATGTCGATGCCGTCATAACCGTAGGTTTCAACTTCATGGATGATGTGCTGAATATGCTTATCGCGTATGTCTTTGCGGCCGCCCATGCCGATGACTTCGTTGATCTTCTCGCCGGGGTTTTCCCAGCGGAAAATCGTCGGTATAATTTTGAGTTTCGGATTTTTTGCCCGCAGCGCCTTGACACGCTCGAGTTTCTGCGTATGCCCCCAACCCGACGCGAGTTCAGGCGGGTTATTGTGTCGGCCTTTCAATGAATAAATAAACGGATGCAGTTCGTCATAGAGCTCGGCATATTGCAGCATGACCTTATAGTCCGTCGACCAAGTCGAAGCTTTGAGCGGGCCCGATTTGGTGCTCTGCTGAATCGCCACGACTGGCTGATCGGTGGGCTTATCGATGTGCGCCTGAGGTTCATGGTGCGCGAGGCGCATCGCAAACGGCGTGCCGGCAATGATGACGAGACCGGCTATGGCAATCGGCAGGCGAAATCGCAGCCACCAGGGTTGCGGCGTAGTTTCCGCTGCTTCAGGCGACGGGGTAGTTTCTGGATTTTCGGTTTCGGGAGTGGGCTCGGCCCCGGTTTTTTTTCGGCTCATGTCTTATTTGATTAACGGTCAAACCCGTGTGTTGCGGGCATTTTTTTCACAAATTGCGCAAAAAACAAACTTGGTCTGGGCCAATGGCGGGGAGCAGATATCCCAAAAGACGGCCGCTACACCGCGCTCGGGCGTCCTTAAGGTATGAATAAACCGGTAAGTATGGTAAAATGGCTGCTGTTAGCGCTGGTATTCGGGTTAATCGCCCCCGCTGCCGGTGGCGCCGATGAGAAAGGCATTGTGATGACAGTGGTCGTCACCGAACCGCATAACCCGAAACTCAAAGAGACATCCTTTGAGCTGAAGACCGGCAAAAAGAAGGGAGTGCGTAAGCACTGCCGGCTTGAAGTTGATGCTGCGCAGGGGTATTTCGTGTGCGAGAATCCGGCGTTCAGTATGACCCTGCTGGAGAACAACACGCTGCTCGTCGGCAAAAAACTCTACCGCATTAAGTCGATCCGCAAGAGCTGACACCGGCACGCAGAAAAAACGAACTTTTTTTGGCCGCGCGCGGTCTAAGCGGCATGAAGACACCATACCGTTTAGGCAGTTTTGCTGTCGCTCTGATACTCTCGTTACCGGTCAAGGCTGCCGGCATTTCTGACGCCGCGACAGATATTGCCGGTTTCTTCCAAAAGAATCCCGGTAAAACTCTTGCCGTGCTTCCCTTCAAGCATTCCGAAGTGCGGCAAACGAAAAAAGTAACGCCAGCAAATGGAGATACGCAGTCCCTTGCCGAAAAAGAAGCGGGCGCGGTGCAAGACCGTTTTATTGAACAGTTAGTGGCATCGGGCGTCGTCACAGTCATCGAGCGTGACCGCATCGAACAGGTGCTGCGCGAACACCAGATCGACCAATCGGGTGCCACCGAAAAAGGCCGCATCGGTAAGCTGCTGCAGGCAGATTTTCTGCTGACCGGCAGCATACTCGCCAAAAAAAACAACAAACTCGAAATTGCGCTGCGCCTCATCGACGTGACGACGGCAAAAATCGCGGCGACGGCGCGCGCCGATGTGTCACGCTCTGATATCGGAAGCACGCTGACGGCCACGCACCGCAGCGGTAACTATCTCGGTGAACCGCTGGTGCAGATTGCAATTTTGATCGATACATCGAGCAGCATGGATGGTTTGATCGACCAGGCGCGCACGCAGCTGTGGAAGATAGTCAATACTCTCGCCGGTTCAAACCGTGAGGGAAAAAAGCCCCGCATTGAAGTCGCGCTCTATGAATATGGTAACAGCAACCTCAGCGCCGAACAGCATTATGTGCGTCAGGTGCTGCCGTTCACTTCGAGCCTCGACAAAGTTTCTGAAAAACTCTTTGAGCTTAAAACCAACGGCGGCGAAGAATATTGCGGCGCCGTCATCGCGCGTGCGCTCAAAGAGCTTGCCTGGAAAAAATACGACGACGTCTATCGTGTGATCTTTATCGCCGGTAATGAACCATTCACGCAGGGGCCGGTGGATTTCAGACCTGTCATCGCTGATGCACGGGCACAAGGCATATTTGTGAACACAATCTTTTGTGGTAACCGCCAAGAAGGTATTGCCACGCAGTGGATGGCCGGAGCACAACTTGCGCAGGGCGACTTTCACGTGATCAATCAAGACCGCATGGTTCAGGTTATGGCGACCCCTTATGACGATGAAATACAGCGCCTCGGTGCAGAGTATAACTCGACAGTCATACCGATGGGGTACCAGGGTAAGCAAGAAGAAGAGAGAATGAAAGATCAGGATCAGAAAGTGGCAGCTTCGGCGCCCGCGAGCGGGGCATCGGTTGAACGCGCCGCAGCAAAGGCTACCGAGCAATATTCTGATAACAATCAATGGGATCTTACGACGATCTTCACCAAGAAAAAAAGTGTGGCTAAGGTAAAAAGAGCAGAGTTACCCGCAGAATTGCGCGACAAATCAGAAAAAGAACTCGAAGCCATCGCGCTCGAGAAGACGACAAAACGTAAAAAGATCCAGGCGCGCATCGACGAACTGCGCCGCAAGCGCGACGAATATATCAGCCGTGAATCGGCCAAAACCGCCCGCAAAGATAATCTTGGCGGCGCCATGGAAGCTTCGGTGCGCACGCAGGGAAAAAAATCGGGGTTGGCATTTTGACCCCACCCCCATCCCCACGAATGTGGAGAGGGGACCAAATTGAAAGATATCGACAGAACGTACCCGTCTCCACGTAATGGGGAGTGTGCCGGAAGCGGGGTAAGGAAAGGCAGGAGCAGCAAATATGAAAAAAATAATCTTAGCAAGTCTTGCGTTGGGCGTCACGCTGAACGCCGCAGCGCTCGAGAAAGTCACCGGAAAAGTTGAATCGGTAACGATCTTTACCGACCGTGCGCTCGTCAAACGCGCGCAGATCATCGACAGCGATGCGCAAACGGGTACGCTGCGCTTCACCGCGCTGCCACAATCGTTAGTCAGTGATTCGGTGCGTGCCTCGGGAGTCGGGGTAAACGTTACCGGTGTCGCGCTGCGTTATGTGGAGAAGGTGGCCGGCGAAGAATGGGCAGATCATCCCATCAAGAAAAAAATCATCAAAGTAGAGCAACAGATGCGTGAAGAAGGCGATTTGCTCTCTAATTACCGCGAGCAGTTGCGCGTGATCGATTCCATGATGAAGCTGACGACCTCGCAGTCTGATCGTGAGTCGCGTCACAATGCTCTCAACGTCGACTCATGGGAAAAAGCGCTCGCGTTTCTCGAAGGTCGGCGTACGCATTATCATGAGAAAATTCGCCGTAGCGATGACAAATTGGAAAAATTGCGAAAAGAACTCAGTAAACTCAATGTGCAGTTCAATGCAGACACTCAGGTGGCCAAAACCGCGGCGACCGAGGTCGAAGTCTCTTATGCTCGCGCAGGTCGCGACGGAGGCAAAATTGAATTAGAGTATATGGTTACCAATGTGTCTTGGACAAGTGTCTACGACTTGCGCGGTTCAGCAGAGGGCAGCGAGTTTCAGCTGGCTTCGCATGCAATCATCAGACAGAATACCGGGGAGAATTGGAAAAATGCCAGCGTGACACTTTCGACGGCACGCCCATCGACGTCGATGACGCCCGGTATTCTGACACCTTGGCGTGTGTCGCAGAGTGCTGCTTTTCCGGGGCGCCCCGATAAAGGCGCAACGGGAAAAACGGCTAATGTCACCAGCCGCGATGAAGCAGGTGAAGCCTCTGTTGAGAGCTCATCGATGGCCGATACCTCTGACTCCACCACGGTTTCTATCACATTGCCAGGCCGCGAAAATATTATGAGCGATAATTCTGACCACAGGGTAACGCTTTCGGTCGCGCCGCTCAAAGGCAGTCTGACCCATGTGGCCGTACCTTCACTGTCCAGTTATGTTTATCTTAAAGCTCGGCTGAAGAACACGAGTTCGGCGCCGGTCATGGGTACGATGAACGCATTTCTCGACGGCAGTTTTGTCGGCGCGATTACGCTCAGAAACCCCGCGGCGGTCGGCGAAGAATTTGATGTTTTCTTGGGTGTTGATCAGCGCATGCAACTCAAACGTGTACTCAAACGCGGCGATGTGGAAAAAAGCGGGCTCTTCGGCGGCAAAGTCGAAGTCGTCAACCAATGGGAGATCGAGGTCTCGAATTTTACGAAAAAGACACGGCAAATAGTGGTCTATGACCAGTTTCCCGTCAGCGCAGACCCGAGTATTTCTACCAAATATATCGGGGCGAGTCGCAGCGAAGCGCAGAAAGATGCCAACGGTATTCTGACATGGAAGCTCGACGTGAAGCCCGGCGAAAAAATCAAGTTTGATTTCAGCTATTCGCTGACCTTCCCCAAAGAAACCTGGGAAAAGTTCACGCGTGCGTACGATAACAACGCCGTGAACGAAGAACAGTACTATGATCAGCTGTCGAATAAACCCGCGGCAGCCCAAGCGCCACGCCAGTATAATCTTGAGCGCATGATGCAGAAATCAAAGTGATCGGTAACTGAAAGCGCGCAACGCGCGCTTTCAGTTGCAGAGAATGCGGACGTTTTCCAGCGCTTCTTTAAAGTGCGTGTTTGTCGGCTTGCCGAAAATCGCCTCGCGGTACAGTGCGATA
>JAEUSA010000435.1 GCA_016788945.1 Leptospiraceae bacterium | reverse complement strand
GGGCGGAGTCATCTGGACGAAACGCGCCATCAGGTTGATCTGCTCTTTCGTCAGAATACCTTCTTTGCCCCATGGCGGCATGCCTGCCGGCGTACCGTTGTAGAGAATCGCTTCGAGCGCTTCTGTACCCTTCGAGCGTGTACCACCACCTTTTACTTCTTTAGAAGCAACGATGTGGCTGTCAGGCAGAAGTGAAGGACCAGTGGCACCCCAGCGTTGTGCACCGTGGCAACCCGAACACCGGTTAAAGAAGATTTCTTTTCCCTGGTCAAATTCGGCCTGCGTGAGGGGCACAAAAGGCGCTTTGTTACCGCCGCCGGTCTCTGTCATCCACGCGAGGTATGCGACGATATCTGCGCTTTCCTGTTCTGAGAGACCAAGGCCGGGCATCGGCACGTTGTTGAATTTCTTCAGCAATGCCTGAGCGTCCTTGTCGGTTTTCAGCATCTGCGCGGGATCTTTGATCCACTTCGTCAGCCATTCTTTTGATCTGCGTTGCGTAACGCCGAGCAGATCGGGGCCGGTGGGCTTGTCACCGCCGCCAAAGCCGTGGCATCCGAGGCAGCCTTTTCCTTCGAAAAGCGCTTTCCCGGGGCCGGTAAATGCAGCCACTTCCTGTTTTTTCTCCTTGCATCCCTGCGCTACCGCAAGAACAAGAAGGGGAACAGAAACCAGCTTGAGAAACCAGGTTTTCATTTTTCACTCCTTTTAGTCATCTTCAAAAATTTTGTATGATTACACCCGCCCAGAACGACCGCGGCGGTCGCACCAGCGTACTTTCATTGAATTCATTGGTCAGGTTTTCGCCGCTGACAAACAGCGAGGTGTTGAAGCCGACGCTTTTCGTGATGCGAAACTGCAGATCGGTGTATGGGCTTCGGTATTCGGTGAGTCGCGTTGTCTTGTTGTAAAACGGTCTCTCCCCGACGCCGAAAGCGCTGAGCGAAACATTCAGACCATAGCGATGATGCATGAACGAGAACGTTGCGCTGCCTGTGTGGCGAGCTTGCCCATCGAGTGTGCGCCCGCTGGTTCTGTCGCGTGCGTCGGTATACGCGTAACCAAGCTTCACGCTGAAATATTTGAGGAACCGCAATTCGCTGCCGACTTCGCCGACGGTACTTTCGACGGCATCAACGTTGGTATGCACGAAATACTGCGTCGCACCGATGACGCGGTCGAGCATACGATTGATTTTGTCGCTGATCTGGTGGTAATAGCCATTGACCGAAAAGGTCAGACGCTGCGTCGCGCGATAGGCTATACCCGCGTTATACGTACGCGATACCTCGGGCTTGAGTTCACTGTTGCCGAGAATGCGCGTTGTCCCCTGTACGAAGTCATAGTTCATCTCTTTGAGAGTCGGGGCACGAAAGCCCCAGCCATACCCTGCCTTGAGTGTAATGTCGCGCACCGGGTCGATGCGTACGCCGATGCGGGGCGATACTGCGTCGCGCGAGGTGCTGGTGAAATCGTAACGCACGCCGGGTTGCAGAATCAAGTTATAGTCGCGTAGTATGACCCACTTGTTTTCTGCGTACAGTGCGTTGCGCGTGCGTTCGCGCGTCGGCACGTTGCCCACCGTGGTGACCTGCATGCGATCGCTGTCGATTCTCTCCCAGATATTTTCTGTGCCGAGGGTAAGTGACTGGTTCGACATCCAGTTATAGTTGTAGTGAATCAGCGATGAACCGTAGAATTCTTTGGTGTCGGTCGTGACGTCTTTCGTGACCGGGTTGACGAAGTCCTGAAAGTAGCGGTCGAAGAAATACGAATAGCTGACGTCGACGTTAAGTTGCTGCGCTTCGGTAAGTTTGCTGCGCGAATACAACGTGCCGCCGGTCAGTTGGCTGTCTTTATTTTCGTTGAGGTAGGCAGTGCCGCTGCGATTGACCCCGCTTTCACGGCGGTATACGCCGAGCATGTCAGCGCCGACTTCCCAGTCTTTCGAAACCTGAAACTGCATCTGGTCAAACACCTGCCAGTTACCGAAACCGCGACCCATGAGCTTCGGGTCAGCCGATGAAATCGGGTATTTTTCCAGTTGTCTGAATGATGCATCCAACTTATTGCTGAAAATGCCTACCTTGTTGCCCGCCATCGCATCGACGTTGAGTTTGCCGAGTTCGCCGCCGCCACCGACCACTTTGTATTCGAAGGGCGCGCTTACCGGCCGCGTGATGATATTGACGACACCGCCGATTGCCTCAGAGCCATAAATAACGGAAGAGCTGCCTTTGATGATTTCGATACGATCGATGTCGGTGAGATTCAGGCGGCTCAGATTGGTGGCGCCGTCGTTTTTGCCGATCACGCGCCGGCCGTTGATCAGAATCAGGCTGTAATCGGGGGGTAAGCCGCCCATTTGTACGGTTTCACCCTTGGCGGCGTCGTACGAGACATACATACCCGGCTGATACGACAGCGCATCGGCCATATTGCTGCTGCCCGAGCTCGAGAGATAATCACCGGAAATAGTTTCTACGTGAATGACTTCGTCTTCGGGGCGTTCGGGGTTACGCGAACCCGTAATAACGACCGGTTTGATTCGGCCGAGTGTTTCTGCGCGCGCCTCTTCGTTTTCGGGTGGCGCTTCGGGCGCAGCCTCCCCGGGCGCTGCATACAGGGCAGAGCCCAGCAATAAGACGGCGATTGAAGAAGCGGTACGCATCCATTACCTCGAGTCTATATTTAACACAGCTCCCCGGCTTGTGCCTTGACATAGGTCAAGAATTTGTCAAAAAAAGCATAAAAGATCGATAATTCTTCTAATACCCCCCTTTTTTTGCGTATCTTAGCGCTATGAAAATATTTCGCGTGATTTTCACCGCGGTATGGGCCGTTTCTGCAATGGTTTGTCATAAGCGCGAGGCCTGCCGGCAGGCCTGCGCCAACTCTTACGAAAGTTGCATGCAGCGCATTGCCGACAGCGAAAAATGCCTGTTCTTTCGTCAGGATTGCGAAATGCGTTGTGATCAGTAACCGGGGTTGAGCAGGTTGTCTAGAGAAATTTACCCGTTTTTGTGTCGATGCGCTTTTCAATCACCCAGACCTGCTGTTTTTGCAGGCGCTCGAGAATCGCGGGTCGATGCGACAGCGTCTGCATACGCTTAGAATGGTTATTGATTCCCTCGGCAAGCAGCGGGTAATGGTGCCGGCCATCTTCTGAGGCTGCGAGGCGCTCCATCGCGCAGTCGGTGTGCGTAATAACCATGACCAGCTTCACCTCATGTTTTACCACCGCAAGCTCAACCGCTTCGGCTACTTCTTCGGTGATGACTGAACCCGGAATACGAATGATGTCATAATAACCGCGTGTATCACCCAGTATGCGATTGTCATCGAGGCGCGGATCAATACACAGAATCAGCAGGGCCTTCGGCTTTCGGTCTTTGATGTTGGGGGTAACCTGCCAGACTTTGGCCTGCAGGTTATTCTGTGCCATGACTGTCTTAAAGACTTCGTTGGGGTGAACGGTGTCATGGTCCGTCAGTTCGTGGTGGAATGATTCGGCCCAGTCTTGAATGACGTAACCGGTGTGCAGAAAAAAGCCGCCGACAAAAAAAGACACCTTACGGTTTAGCAGCGTCAGCAGTACAAGGCCGCCCAAGAGCGCCGTGACGACGAGGGTCTTTTTGAAGCGCATATACATAACATATCAGATAAATAAATCACTGTCATTGATCTAAATCAAGACTGAATGTAAGGCTTGACGCCCCGATAACAGGGGGGCAGACTTTGATATGCTCCGATCTCTGAAGTTACCTACCATCTGCTTATCGCTGTCCGTGATCACCGGCCTTTTTGCGCAGGAAAATAAATCTCTAGCACGCGTGGCGATACTCACTTTTGAAGACCGCACCGGAACAAAGAATTACGGTTATCTGCCCAGCTCTCTCACCGAAGCGATCGACAAGTCGCTGCAAAGAAAATTCGAGTATGTTCGCGAAGACCCGGTCAAGAGTGATGCTGCGCGGCGTAACTTTCACGTACGCGAAACATTCAACGCTGAGCAGGCGACAAATTTTGCCCGCAGCAACCATTTCGACATTGTCATTTTCGGGTTCTTCACTCTCGATGCCGAATCAAAGCAGGTTATCGTCACGACATATGTTGCTTTTGATTCTGTAGAAAAATTTCGTGTGCTGCGTGAGCGAAAGAATAAGGCGGATGCCACAATCTTCTCTCTCGCCGACAAAGTCGCCGACGATATTGTCGGCGAGATGACCGCCGTGGCGAACGCGCAATCGGGCAGCGAAAAGCCGATCGCCGCGGTGGGTAAACTCGAACTCAAAAAAAACTCGGAAATGTCATGGGCGAACAAAAACTGGCAGCTGTCTTTCGAGGCAGGCCCTGCGGCTCCATTAGGGGGCAATAATGTAAAACCGGGAGCCGGCGCTGCACTGAGAATAATCCGCCACGTTTGGGCGGGGTTATATTCGGGAGCAGAAGTCGGTTTTGCCTTCACGTCACGCACGAGCACCGATACCAGTAGCAGCTGTCTGGGTAATATCTGTTCTCCCACGGCTGAAGGCGGAAACTTTTCGGCGGGTTATGCAACAACCGCATTGGGCTATGCTTTTTATCCCGGTGAGCGCTGGCGCATTTTTGCCGATGCGGGGCCGGGCATTGCGCGCGGCGGCTTTCTCGAATATAATCAGACACAAAAAACAGATCAGACCCGCTTTCTTTTGCGCGCGGCTTTTGGCGTCGATTTTCTGATTTCAACGTCGCTCGCGCTGGGCATCGGCGCGCGACTGCATTCGTTTCCCAGCGACAGCAGTAGTTTTCCGTTCTTTCAGCCCGGGGTGCGGGTAGTTTATGGGTTTTGAAGCGGAGAACATACTTTACATGCCAAGTTCAAACCCAACCCAACCCCATGACTGCGACCATTGAAGATGTCCGCGCCCGTGAAGTAATCGATTCACGCGGCAACCCCACAGTTGAAGTAGAAGTAACCCTTGATAGCGGCGATACCGGTCGGGCGATCGTGCCTTCCGGTGCGTCTACCGGTAGCCGTGAGGCGCTCGAATTGCGCGACGGCGACAAGAGCCGTTACCTCGGCAAAGGTGTCACCAAGGCAGTCGCCAACGTCAATGAGACGATTAATCCGCATCTTGTCGGCGTCAGCGGCATCAACCAGCGCGAAGTCGACCGCATTTTGCTGCAGCTCGACGGCACCGAAAATAAATCGAAACTTGGCGCTAACGCAATGCTGGCTGTTTCCATGGCCACGGCGCATGCCGCGGCGAAGTTTCTTGACTTGCCGCTCTTCCGTTACCTCGGTTCGCCCTTTTCGCGCACGCTGCCTGTTCCCATGATGAACGTCATCAATGGTGGGGCGCATGCTGATAACAACCTCGACTTTCAGGAATACATGATCGTCCCTGTGGCCTTTGACTCGTTCCGCGAATGCCTGCGTCAGGGGGCAGAAATTTTTCACGCGTTAAAAAAAGTTCTGCACGATAAAAGCTACAATACCGCAGTCGGCGACGAAGGCGGTTATGCACCGAATGTGAAGTCGAACCGCGAAGGGCTTGATTTGCTGATGGCTGCGATCGAAAAAGCAGGATACAAACCGGGAACAGACACCTTTATCGCTATGGACGCGGCTTCGAGTGAGTTCTACAAAGACGGCAAATATAAACTGGATGGCGACGACGGCAAGGTGCTCGATGCCGATGGCATTATTGAACTCTACGCCGATTATTGTGCCAAATATCCGATTGTGTCACTCGAAGACGGCATGGCCGAACAAGACTGGGACGGCTGGAAAAAACTCACACAGAAACTCGGTGGCAAAATTCAGTTGGTCGGCGATGATCTTTTTGTGACCAACAAGAAAATTCTTGCCGAGGGTATCAGCAAGGGTATCGCCAATTCGATTCTCATCAAGGTCAACCAGATCGGCACGCTGACCGAAACTTTCGAAACTATGCAACTTGCCGGCAAGCATGGCTATACTTGTATCTCTTCGCATCGCTCCGGCGAATCTGAAGATACAACCATCGCCGACCTCGCGGTGGCGGCAGAAACTGGACAGATCAAAACCGGTTCGATGAGCCGCACCGATCGCATTGCCAAGTATAACCAGTTGCTGCGCATTGAAGATATGCTCGGCGCCGATGCGTTTTATCCCGGCATCAAAGCGTTCAAGAACAGAGGTTCATGATTGTGATTATCGTGTTTATCTCGGCCCGATAACGACATGCAGCGCATACGCGACATTTGGCAAAAGGTTTCGGCACATCGCGTGTTCGTGCCTGCAGCGGTGGGCGTCGTAGCGCTGACTCTCGGAATTCTGCTCGCCTTTGAACATACGCGCAATATTATCCGCATACGCGGTGTGTATCTGCTCGTTCTGCTGATTGTGCTGACGTTTCCGGTTTTCGCATTTCGCTTTTTTGATCCACATGAAGACTCGCGGCCGATTGCGGCCTATTTTCTCATCGCGGGATTCTACTTCATTATGTTGGGGGCTCCCGATTTCTTCAGTTTTCTCCGCATGTTGATCTTTGAGAGATTGCCATCAGGTGCGCTGAAGCAGCTGCTGTTCGGAATTATCGCCCTTTCGGCCTGCGCAGGCGCTTTGCACTATGCGCTGCGGTTGTGGGCCGCTGAAGCAGAAGGCCCGCGCCGGTTCTTATTGATTTCGTTTCCGAAATTTCTTGCCTATGCATTGCTGCATATCCTTTACCTGAACTACCTGTTGCCGTTTGTGCGCGGCCGATTCGGTATCTTAACCGTCTTAG
>JAEUSA010000428.1 GCA_016788945.1 Leptospiraceae bacterium | reverse complement strand
GATAAATCATCCGGATGGATAATACTGGCAAAAGTTCTGACGCGGTTGCCGATAAAATCACCGGCTTCGTAACCTGTCAGGCGGTACACTTCGTCGCTCAGAAAGTACATTGTCCACGGGTGTTCGGGTGCACAGCGATAGGTTATACCCGGAATATTGTTCACAACATTAAGAAACTGTTGCCGCGTCGCTTGCGATGCCACGCGCTCATGCATTAACTCAGATTTGCTTTTTTCAATGCGGCTAACGAGGTGCTGATGCAATGCATTCTGCGCCTCTTCTTTTTCCTTAAAAACGATGAACAAGCGCCGTGACACAACAATGGCATGACAGAAAATAAATACCAGCATGCCATAGGGCCCTAACTGAGCAAAGCGTATTACCTCGTTGACATAAAGCACATCGTTGATTGTTACGAGAACAAGAACCACTGCTCCGAAAAAAAAGAATCGCAGGCCCGGCGTACCGCGGCGTACAGCAGAGGAAAGACTTACCAGAGTGTATCCCGCCGACAGCAACATAACAACCTGCGAGGGAATCACTGCATAACTATATATCGTCGAAGGAAAAATCAATAGCAGGGAAAATCCGACCGCAAGCAAATAGTTCAGCGGGATAAACCAGTTATTTCTGAGGTTATTGAACATCGCGTGTGCATAATGCACGCCGATCGGAATGATAAAGAACCATGATAAAAATTCAAGTCGCGAATAGACCGCGAAGGGAATGCCCGCAAAAATATCCGGTAGAATTCTCTGCCCTGTCGAGACAAGGCGCATACACATGGCGAGTGAGAACAGCGCAAATAGCAATGGCGCGGTGCCCTGCCGGTAAAAAAGAAAAATGGCAACATGGTACGCGGCAATAATCAAGAGACAGCCCGCGACAAAGGCATCTAATGCAAGAGTTTTGCGGACCTTGCCGCGAATAATATCAGTACTGGCGATAAATATGCCGCTCCACATGCCGCCTTTGCGATAGTCAAAATTGGATATCTGTACATCGATATCCAGCACGGTACTGTTGTCAGTCAGTAGCACCGTTAACGGTCGTGTTTCGGGAACACTTATACCGCGAGCAATGCCCACTTCCCCCATTCCACCGACTCCTTTGCCATTGACAAAGATACGAACAGCAGTGCCTTGTTCGTTCATGCGCAGCGCAACGGAGTTTTTCGCTTCAGGCAATAATACTTTCAGCGAATAAGTCGCATAGCCGTGACCACCGAGTTTTTTTCCGTCGTGGGTAAAATTATTCCACGCTTGCGGTGCCCGAACATAAACGGGCATTTGACCCTGCGCGGGATTTTGCGCCTGCGTTATTGCGAATTCCTGCCAACGAAACCGCCACTCACCCTTTAACTGGTATGTGGCATTGCCGAGGTCAGCGCTTCTAAGATCAATTACACCCTGTTTCGCCTCTGGCAAGTTCAGAGTAAATAGGGGAGATGTACACAGTGCCAGAGGAGCAAGGAGCAAAATTTTTCGAACGACCATGGCGATAGGCAGAAGGCAGATGATGTAAGCCGCCGGCTAAACTTGCCGTCAATCGCGTTGAATTCAACTCGATAGACAGTGGCTCCGTCATTGACAATGGACTTATTTATCCACTATTCCGCTTGCCAAAAGATCGGTCGGCCAATAGCGTACCGTGCGGGGTTTTATGGCAGAAAACAAAAATGTTACCTTGATCCAAAAGACGGAAAATTCAGCTGCGACGGCAAATATGCCCGAT
>JAEUSA010000426.1 GCA_016788945.1 Leptospiraceae bacterium | reverse complement strand
CTCGAACTGTGGGGAAAATGGCAGATCTGTTTTATCCCCTGCTGGCCAAAGGCATTGAAATTCTCGCAACGGGCGAACTCTTCCAGCAGCGTTGGGTGGGCAGTGATGGCAAAAAGGCACAGAAATTCTCGATTTCAGTGCAGGCACTCGCTATCAGCGACCAGAAATTCAGGCCAAACTAAAAGGTTGACGATTTCAGTTATGAGTAATACTTTCGTCCGGTCAGAGGGGTTATGAGCATGAGTCTATTGGTTATATTGAGCGCGATCTTGATTACCAGTTTGGCTTTGGCTACACTGATTTTGCTGGTCGATTTCTTTCGCAGTCGCGATAATCGCAACTGGCGAGAAGAATTTCGTGCTCTGCAATTGGAAAATAATCGTTATCTGCAGAAAGTGCACGATGAGAACACGCGTTTTTTCCGCAGCATGGGGCTTACTATGCAGCAGATATTTGAGCGTGTTGACGGTGACAATCACCGTGATTCGCACTGACGGGGTTTACACCGGTAACGGCGTCACTGGCATATCAGCATCTGTCACGGGAACCGCTGTGATAAACTGAAATTCGTAACCTAAAAAAATTCGTCGGGCAAGGGGAATCTGCGCAACCGCGAGATAGCGGTCATAGTAACCCTTGCCGCGACCCAACCGATTACCCTTAGGGTCAACAAACAGTCCTGGCACGATCATGACATCGGGCGTAACTATTGTCCCGCTATCGTCGGTGAACCACATGTTTTGCCCGTCAATCTGCGGCAACAGAAAGTTAGGTGACTTCCAGAAATCAGCCTGACTAACTATTTCCCGCGCAGGCAATTCGATCTTCATCGGTTGATAGACGGCTATATGGATGCGTTGTTCGCGTGTTGCGCTGAAATATTGGCGTGCATAGTTACGCAGCTTTTGCGCAATGTTTGTGTGTATTGCAGCGCGTGCGACTTCGTCGTGCTGGACAAGAAATTCCTTTGCGAGCAGCTTGAAGCGTTCACGCAACTGAGTTTTGTCCATGGCTTATGGTAATGATTTTTCGGGCGTTTGCCCGAAAAATCATGCCACCACGAAATTGATCATCTTGTTCTTCACGACGATCACTTTTTTGACACTTTTCCCATCGAGAGCTGCCTGTACTGTGTCGACGCCGCGCGCGGCAGATTCGAAATCCGCATCGCTGATGCCCATCGCCAACCGGGTGCGCCCGCGTATCTTGCCGTTAATCTGGATCACGGCTTCAAAATCAGATTCGACAAGGTATTTTGCGTCGTGCTGTGGCCAGCTGGCGACTGCAATGCTGCCTTGCATACCCAGCGCGCTCCAGATCTCTTCGCTGAGGTGCGGAGCAAACGGGGCGAGCAATCGAATGAAGGTTTGCGCTGCCTCGTTGCCGATCGATTCGAGCCGGTAGGCTTCATTCACGAAGATCATCATTTGCGAAATTGCGGTGTTGAGCGACAGCGTCTCGATATCTTCGCTGACTTTTTTGATTGTCTGGTGCAGCACTTTCTGCGTTGCTTTCTCGTCAGAGGGGGCGGCGAGCAGTTTCTGGTTAAGCTGACCCTCGCCGAGGTAGAGCCGGTATACACGTGCCAGAAAGCGGTAGATACCTTCGATGCTTTTCGACGACCAAGGTTTCATCTGTTCGAGCGGCCCCATGAACATTTCGTACAGGCGAAATGTGTCGGCGCCATATTCAGCGACGACCGTATCAGGATTGATCACGTTGCCGCGGGATTTCGACATCTTGCTGCCGTCTTCGCCGAGAATAATGCCCTGGTGCACGAGTTTTTTGAACGGCTCTTTCGTTGTTACGTAGCCGAGATCATAGAGCAGTTTATGCCAAAAGCGTGCATAGAGCAGGTGCAGAACTGCGTGTTCGCCCCCGCCGACGTAGAGGTCGACCCCGCCCGCGAGCCAATATTTTTCCGCCTCTGCAGATGCGAATCTCTCTTTATTATGCGGGTCGGCAAAGCGCAGATAATACCATGAGCTACCGGCCCATTGTGGCATGGTATTGGTCTCCCGGCGGTATTTTTTTCCCTTGCGCTCAAAGTTCACCCATTCGGGAATATTGGCAAGCGCTGATTCACCCGTACCTGAGGGTTGAAAATTCTGGCTTTCGGGCAAGAGCAGCGGAAGATTTTCTTCGGCAACCATCGAGCCTTCATCGTCAAAGCTGATGGGCACCGGTTCGCCCCAATAACGCTGCCGCGAAAACAACCAGTCGCGCAGTTTATACTGTGTGCGGCGTTCGCCGGTCTTTTCTTTCTCGAGGTGCGCAATAATTTTTGTTTTGGCTTCGGGGGTTTTAAGCCCGTCAAAAACCGGCGAGTTGACGGCAAGACCGTCGCCGGCAAACGGTAATTCCGTCTCCCCGGTTTCGGCTTTTACGACTTGTTTGACCGCGATACCGAATTGCTGCGCAAAAGCAAAGTCGCGTTCGTCGTGTGCCGGTACCGCCATGATCGCGCCGGTGCCATAACCCATCAGCACATAGTCGGCAATATAAAGAGGAATTTTTTCGCCCGTCAGCGGATGAATGGCGTGGGCGCCGATCATCACGCCTGTTTTTTCTTTTTTGGCGGCGTCGAGCTGACGATCGAGATCGGTCTTGAGGGCCGTGGCTTTGCGGTACGCTTCAACCTCGGCTTTGCGTGACTCGGCAGTGAGTGTCTCCACCAGCGGATGTTCGGGTGCGAGCACCATGAAGGTGACGCCGTACAAGGTGTCCGGTCGCGTCGTGAAAACCGTGAGTTTATCGTGCGTGCCTTCAATGCCGAAATGCACGAGCGCACCGGTAGATTGGCCGATCCAATTTTTCTGCAATTCGATGGTGCCTTGCGGCCAATCGAGCTCAGCAAGGTCGGTGAGTAAACGTTCGGCGTATGCCGTGATGCGCAGCATCCATTGCCGCATCGGTCGGCGTTCAACCTTGTATCCCTTTTCAACCCATTCGTCGACTTCTTCATTGGCAAGTACTGTGCCTAACTCTGCGCACCAGTTCACGGGCATGTTGGCAATGTAGGCGAGACGGTGTTTGGCGATAAATTCTTCGCGCTCTTTGCCCTGAAGCTCCGCCGGTACTTTGAGTTCGCTGATCGGTCTGGCTTTTTTGCGTTCGGTGTCATACCATGAATTAAAGAACTGCAGAAAAATCCATTGCGTGAACTTGTAATAATCCGGTGAAGTCGTGTCGATCTCGCGTGACCAATCGTACGAAAACCCGAGTGCTTTCAGCTGGCGGCGAAAGTTATCAATATTCTGTTTCGTGGTAATTGCGGGATGAATACCCGTCTGCATCGCATAACGCTCCGCCGGCAGGCCGAAGGCATCCCACCCCATCGGATGTAAGACATTAAAGCCCTGCATCCGCCTTTTGCGGGCTACGATGTCAGTCGCGGTGTAACCTTCGGGATGACCGACGTGCAGCCCCGCGCCTGACGGGTAGGGGAACATGTCGAGCACATAGTATTTCGGCTTACTGAAATCTTCGCCGGTGCGGAATGTCTGGTCTTTATCCCAGTGCTCCTGCCATTTTTTTTCAATCTCCGCGAAAGGGTATGACATGAGCTGGAATCGATTTTTGCGACAGGGCGCAAATCGTTATCAAACCCGAACGTCTTTACGGCGGTTCTTCTGCTGTTTTTTGCGAACCGCCTCGCTCGCTTTGGCAAGGGTTGTTTCACACATCGCACGCCGGGTCTGCGCCTTGAGTTTTTTCCATGATTCGTGTGCGGGGCATGGTGCCTGGTCATTGCAAAATTCAAGACCGACGACGCACTTTTCGAAATCTTCGGGGCCATCGACACAGAGTTTGACGTCGTAGAAGGTAATTTTATCTGCCGGACGGGCCAGCACGTAGCCGCCACCCGGGCCTTTTATCGATTTCAGTATTTTGCCTTCGACCAATTGCTTGAAGATCTGGCTCAGGTACGCGCGTGGAATATTCTGCGCTGCGGCG
>JAEUSA010000390.1 GCA_016788945.1 Leptospiraceae bacterium | reverse complement strand
GCCAAGCAGAACGACTTCATCCCAAGTAGAGCCACCGTCGACGAGGTCGAGTAGCGACAGGCGGTAGATGATGATAAACTTTTCCCCTACCGCTTTGCGCACGGCTTTGACAACTTCGATCGGGAAGCGCATCCGGTTCTCATAACTGCCGCCCCATTCGTCGTCGCGGTTATTCGTTCGTGCCGCGGTGAACTGGTTGATCAGATAACCTTCGCTGCCCATGATTTCGACCCCATCATAGCCTGCGTGTTGCGCCAGTTTTGCGCACTGCGCGTAATCGGCGATGGTTTTTAAGATGTCTTCATGGCTCAGTTTCTTCGGTTTGACAAAATTGATCGGTGCCTGAATTTCGGAAGCGCCTACGCAGTCGCGGTGGTAGCCATACCTGCCGGTATGCAGAATTTGCATGGTGATAATTCCGCCGTTGTCGTGCACCGCCTTGGTGATGACGCGGTGCTCGTCCGCCTCGTGTTCAGTATCCATTTTGGCGGCGCCGGTAAATACCCGCCCGGCCGGGTTGGGGGCGATGCCGCCGGTAACGATAATACCTGCTTCACCGCGCGCGCGCTCGGCGTAGAAGGCGGCAAGGCGTTCGAAACCGTGTTCGGTTTCTTCGAGTGCGGTGTGCATCGAGCCCATGAGTGCCCGATTACGCAGACGGGTATAGCCGAGGTCGAGCGGGCTTAAGAAATGCGGATAGTTATTCGCCATGGGATCGTTTATTTTTCTGTAACAGTCGTTCAAATAGTTCTTGGTTTGACGGCCCGAGGTCATCCATTATTTCGTCAATTGGCGAAATAATGGATTTAGTTCTGCCGAATTCTGCAATTCGTAAAACTATCGACGGCAAGTTCGACAGTTTGCACGCGCATGCTATGCAGCCCAATATGTTTCTCGAGGGCAACTTTGCGCCTATCGATCAAGAACTTACCCTGACGAACCTGAAAGGTTTTACTTTGCGTGGCAAGATCCCCAAGGACTTGCACGGCACATTCTACCGCACTGGACCTAACCCGCAGTTTCAACCCACTGGCAATTACCATTGGTTTTTCGGCGACGGCATGGTGCATGCATTCCAGATCAGCCGCGGCGAGATTGTATACCGTAACCGGTATGTTAGGACTCCCACTTTTGCCATTGAGCAGAGTGCCAAGCGTTCGCTGTTTTTATGCAGCGGGTCAAACTTTCTCGCCAATCTGCAGCTGATCGGTGGCAATATTTTCGCGCTCGTCGCAGGTCTCATCAGGCGTGGCAATGCGGATGTCTTCACCAAACTGATCAGTAAAGCCAATACGTCGGTTGTGCCGTTTCGCGACCAGCTGCTGGCGCTCGTCGAAAGCAGTCCGCCGGTGGTACTGAACCCGTCGTCGCTCGATACAGAGGGCTTCGAAGATTTCGGTGAAAGTTTTATCTCACCATTTACCGCGCATCCGAAAATGGATGCGCTGACAGGTTATCTCTATGCCTTCGGCTATCGTGTCGCCGGGCAGCCCAAATTAGAATATTATGTGATTAATCCTTCAGGCAAGATTGTGTCGCGCACACCGATCGACATCCCCTACTACGCTATGGTACACGATTTTGTCACGACGCGCAATTTTGCCGTGTTGCCGATTTTTCCCGCCGTGGCTTCCCTCGCGGCGATGAAGAAAGGCCGCATTGCCGAATGGCAACCTGACAAAGGTGCCTTTGTCTATGTGTTGGCGAAAGACGGCAATGCGCAGACGCTGAAGCGCTTTGAATTTCCCCCCGGCTATGCCTACCACTACGCCAACGCTTATGAAGAAGGCAAGACCATCGTCATCGACGCGGTTTTTTACGAAAAGGTGCCACTCATGGGCAGTGACGCTGAATGCCGCGATGAACTTTTTGCCGGCAAAAATCCGGGGGTGCTGACGCGTTTCAGACTCAACATGAGCAATGGCAAGGTCGAGAAAACCGTGTTAGATGAATCGCAACAATTGGAGTTTCCGGTGATCGATAACAGGCTGACGGGTGAAAATTATGACCGCCTGTTTGCCGCGACTCTTTCGCTCTCGGCCACGGGTGCGGGTGTATTCGGCGGCCATGCGGCATACCAGCTCTCGCGCGGCAAAATTCGCGCGGAAACGACGCACCTGCCCGAGGGGCATTTTGGCGGCGAGCCGGTATTTGTACCGACGGGCAAACCCGGCAGCCCAAAGGGATACATACTCAATCTCGTTTACAATAGCCGCGAAGAAAATTCGTATCTCGCCATCTACGACGCCGAAAAGGCAGACAAGAAACCCGTCTGCGAGATCGGCGTTCCCCACCGCATTCCGTACGGATTTCATGGTGTGTGGCGGCCACAACGTTCCTGAATAAAATGAAATCCGCCTTTGCACCCGAACACTACATTAACCGCGAACTGTCGTGGCTCAAGTTTAACGAACGGGTGCTCGAAGAGGCGTTTGACCAGGCGAACCCGCTCGCCGAGCGGTTGCGTTTTCTCATTATCACCGAATCAAACCTCGATGAATTCTTCATGGTGCGGGTCGCCGGCCTCAAGCAGAAGCTGTATAACGAAATCGACGAAGAAAACGCCGACGGTATGCAGGTGCACGAGGTGCTTAAAAAAATACATCTCAGTGTGACCGATTACTATGAAAAGGCGTACACGCTGCTCAACAAAACCCTGTTGCCGGCGTTTGCCGAACGCGGCATCAGCATTCAGGGTAGCGGCGCTCTGTCTGCAGAAGAAATGGGCAGCGTGCGCCGCTATTTTGACAGCGAAATTTTCCCCATTCTGACGCCGCTGGCGGTCGACATGGGGCATCCGTTTCCCCGTCTGTCAAACCGCAGTCTCAATCTTGCTGTAACGCTCAGGCGAAAGAACAAAGCGGATTCACCGGAATATTTTGCCGTCGTCCAGATTCCGGCCGTGCTGCCGCGGCTTTTCCAGCTTTCTGAAAAAGGTGGCGTACGGCGTTTCATCTATCTCGAAGACATCATCCAGCTGTTTTCACACCGGCTGTTCAAGGGGTTTGACGTTCTCGCGACGCATGCCTTCAGGTTGACACGCGATTCTGATCTGGTGATAGAAGAAGACGAAGGCGAGAGCCTCATGAAGGTCGTGCAACTCGAATTGCGCAAACGCGAAAAAGGCGCCGCCGTCAGGCTCGAGGTGAGAGATACCATGCCGGCGGCCGTCGTGCGCAGGCTCACCGACGCGCTCGAACTCGATGCCGATGACGTTTACACGGTGCGCGGGCAATTGCCGATCTCGGGCCTGCGGTCGTTGCCCGATGATCCACAGCTGAGCGGCGAGACATTCAGGCAGTTTACTCCTGTATCGCCGGTGCAATACGAATCGCCGTCAGAAATATTCTCCCTCATCAGGCGCGGCGATGTGCTGTTGCATCATCCATTCCATACGTTTGCAATTGTCGAAGACCTGATTGCCGCCGCGAGCGACGATCCGACCGTACTCGGCATCAAGATCACGCTCTACCGCACCGGCACCAAATCGCGTATCGTCGATGCGCTGATGCGAGCTGCACGAAACGGTAAGCAGGTCACCGCACTTGTCGAATTGCGTGCGCGTTTTGATGAAGAGGTTAACATCCAGTGGGCCAAGCGCATGGAAGAAGAAGGGGTTCACGTCGTCTACGGGCTGATCGGCTATAAGACGCACTGCAAAGTCGCGCTGATCGTACGCAAAGAGGCACAAAAGATTGTGCGTTATGTGCACATGTCGACGGGGAACTATAATTCAGCGACCGCGCGCCTCTATACCGATTTGAGCCTGATGACCGTCGATAAAGATATTGCTCAGGATGCCACCCACCTGTTTAATTCGATTACGGGTTATTCGAAACTACCGGCGATGCAAAAACTCGCCACTTCTCCCGGCAACCTCAAAGCGCTCGTGCTGAAGCTTATTCGTCGCGAAACGCAGAATGCTCAGAGTGGCAAGAAGGCCCGACTGATGGCTAAGATGAATTCATTGGTCGACCGCGAAGTCATCGACGAGCTCTACCTCGCCTCGCAGGCAGGTGTGCAGATCGACCTGATTGTCAGGGGCATCTGCTGCCTGCGCCCCGGAGTGCCGGGTATATCGGAGAATATCCGCGTGCGCAGCGTCGTCGGACGTCTGCTCGAACACAGCCGCATTCTGGTCGCACACAACGAGGGGGACGCACGCGTTTATCTGATGAGCGCTGATTGGATGCCGCGGAATTTTGTACGCCGTGTAGAGATTGCTTTTCCGGTTGAAGACAAACAAATCAAAGAAAGAATCATCAAAAACATTCTGCAGGTTTATTTTGATGACACCGAATCTGTGCGCTTGCTTGGCTCTGACGGTGAATACAAACGCCTGAGGAACGAAAAGCAGCCGGGTAAAAACGCACAGAAAATATTTATCGAAGAGTGCCGCGACGCGCAGACGGCGCAGTTGGAAAAAGAACAGATCAAGAAGCAACTGCGCAAAATCCGTAGCGGCTGATCGCTACCGCCAAAAGGGTTGACACGGCCGCGCCACGCGTCAGGTAACGGTCATGAAAAGTATCGACCAATGGTTAGAAGAATACGGTGAAAGCCACCGCAATAAGACCAATAAACTCATTCACTGGATTTGTGTACCGAGCATTATGTTCAGTGTGTTGGGTATGCTGGCGGCAATACCCACACTTTCATTGTTTAACTGGGCACCCCAACAGGTGGGTGTCTTTGCCAACTGGGCCGGAGTGATTATCATTCTTGCTCTCTTGTTCTATCTGCGACTGTCATTCATGATGTTTCTCGGCATGGCGTTGATTTCGGTGGCGATGATGTTCGGTGTGCGCGAGGTCGCAAAGATTCAGCTGGCACCGCTGTGGGCGATTTGCCTCGGCATCTTTGTTGTCGCTTGGATTTTCCAGTTTATCGGTCATAAGATTGAAGGGAAAAAACCGTCGTTCTTTAAAGACCTGCAGTTTCTGCTCATTGGCCCCGCATGGCTGTTGGGCTTTATCTACCGCAAAATCGGCCTCAGATACTCTTAG
>JAEUSA010000377.1 GCA_016788945.1 Leptospiraceae bacterium | reverse complement strand
TCATATTGGGCTTCGGCGGCAGGGTTGGGCACCGCGTTCAGGGCATGGATTTCTGATTCGGCAAATGACGCCATTTGCCGCATAGCTGGAGTGAACGGCGTGAATTGCACCTTGAGTGGAACTACCGGGCCTTATTACAATTATGCCGGCGGAGCAAACGGGAACCAGAGACAGCCATTATTCAACTCACTCGCCGATATTGCCGGCAGTGTGCCGGCAGCGAATCCGGTCAGTTTTCAGGAAGACGGAATCGCGGCAGTGGGAGGTACAACGGTAATTACTGGTACGCTAGCCAATGGCCGCGTGGAGCCGGGCGGCCACTGTACTGACTGGAGTGCTGGCGGGGCCAATACTTACCGTGTCGGAGATCCCGCAGGCACAACGACGTGGACCCAGGGGGGCACCGGTGCGTGCAGTGCGAGTACCGGCAGATTGTACTGCGTCGAATATTGAGATAAGGCTCCCCGGCACAATTTCACTGACCTGACGCGTAAAACCGCTCGACCGGCTGTTTCCACAGGTGATTATGCGACCATGAAAACTTCGAGTCTCTATATCCTGACGGGCATGTTGCTTGTCGTTGCGTGTAAAAAACAACCACCAAAAGCCGTGGCGCATACTGCCGCCGTTGTGTTCGTCACCGGTGGTGACGTAAAACTGCTGACCACTTCGGGCGAATCCAAAGTTGCCAAGGGCACCGTGCTGCATGAAAACGACAAAATCCAGACCGGTACTAAATCGCAGGTCGATATTCTGCTTCCCGGTAACATCATTGTCCGCCTCGATCAGAAGAGCACTCTCGAAATGTCTGAAATGAAGCTTGGCGAAGGTGGCGTGCAGGCCGACCGGTTGATTCTGCAGAAAGGTACGGTGTTCGCGAAGGTGGCAAAACTCGAAGGAAAATCTTCATTCGCGATTAAAACGCCGACCCTCGTTGCGGGTGTGCGTGGAACGAAATTCATGACCGAAGCGGATGAAGCGGGTAATGGCAAGGTCGCCGTGATCGAAGGCAAGGTCGGGGTCGAATCGAAGACCGGTCAAAGCGGCGAAGTAACCGAAGGCGAACAGGCGTCGGTTACAGCAGCGGGCGGGCTCACCGAGGCCAAGATGGATGCAGCAACCGCAGCGCGCACCAATGAACTTTCGGCCGGCGTCGATAAGCTCAAAGCAGACCAGCTACAGATTTTCCAGAATCTGCTCAATGAACAGAAGGCCGCCCTCGAAAAGGCGAGCGGAACCGATGATGTTCAGGAGCAAATGAAGAAGTCTGAAGAAGCGATTCAGAAACTGAAAGACCAGACGAGCGAACAGATCAAACAAATGAAAGAACAGACTGACGCCAAAGTAAAAGAGGCGCAGCAGAAAGTAGACGATCAGGGAGCAAAAAGCCAGGACGCGATCGAGAAAGCCAAAGGTAACAGCGTCGAAGAGATGCGCAAAAAACAACAAGATCTGTTCAAAAAACAGGAGTAACAATGTTGTCCGGGCCGTCAGGTCCAGACGCCTGATGGCGCAATTCAAAGACCACTTCTCGACGCAGTCAGGTACGTATGCAGAATTCAGGCCCGTTTATCCCGCGGGCCTGTTTCGTTTTCTGAGCTCGTTATGCGCGGGTCACGAATTCTGTTGGGATGTCGCGACCGGCAATGGTCAGGCGGCTGCAACGTTGGCCGAATTTTTTTCTCATGTCTATGCAACAGATGCAAGCGCGAACCAGATTGCTGAGGCAAAGCCTCACCCGCGCATCAGCTATTGTGTCGAAGGCGCGGAAAAAACAGCCCTCAAAGATCAAAGCTGCGACCTGATCGCTGTTGCGCAGGCGATTCACTGGTTTCGCCATGACGCGTTCTATACTGAAGTACGGCGTGTGCTGAAACCCGGTGGTATACTCGCCATCTGGGGTTATGGTCTGCATACGGTTTCACCCGAGGTTGATCACATTGTCGAAGACTTTTATTCACGCATTGTTGGGCCATACTGGCCGCCCGAACGGCGTTATATCGAACAAAAATACGCGGGTCTGCCGTTTCCTTTTGCTGAAATTACTGCGCCGGCGTTTGAAATTTCCGCACAGTATTCGTTGAGCCAGCTTATGGGCTATCTGCAATCGTGGTCAGCAACCCAACGGTACATTAAGGAAAACGGTAACAATCCGCTGAACGAAATTCAATCCGCCCTGAAACCGGCGTGGGGTGCCCAGCAAGTACGAACCCTGCGCTGGCCCATCTATACCAAAATCGCGCGCGTTTAAGCAAACCAGCGGTTCTTGAGCGGAAGAAGCTTCACGAACAGATAGACCCAGAAAAACGCGAGAAACAGCGTCATCACTTCGACAGAATATTGTTTCAAAATGCCGAGCGCGCCGAACGCAAACGCCGCGGTGAGAATAAATGAAGGACCGCGCCGGCCTTCGCGGCGTAACAGAATCGCCGCGGGCAATCCGCTAATACCGAGGAACAACCATTTCACGCGCGTCGACAGAACCAACTGCGTCATATGCTGTTCAATAAGCGATTCGGTACCTGTCTCCAAAATCTGCATGATCGCGAGGTTCTCGACGACATCCGCCGAGGCGGTGATGACAACCGCAATCGCCGCGAATGCGAGGTAGGCTTGTGACGCCATATGCCGCCGCATGAGAATCCAGGTGAGAAACAGGTAACAGAGCGCATAGGCGGCGATATAGGCAAAATCGACGTAACCGCCGAGCACAAAGGCTGCGCGTGCCTTTTGTCCGGCGAGCGTCTGCGGGTCACCGATGATGTTCCAGATTTCGAACGGGCTAAATGCCATTTCAAGACCGATGATCGGCGCATTGACGCCGGGTTGCATTACCGTTACCGGTTTCGTAGGATGTATAACGGTCAATGCGACGGTCAGCGCAAAAAAGGCTATGACCGAAAAAAATAGAGCGGTGCGCAGCCGCCCGGTTTCGCTGCTTTGCGTCATGTGGGGGAGTGTATTGGCGCGGTCTGCCGGCAAATCTTTTCAAGAATTGCGAACATGCATGCAGTGCCCGTTTAACCAAATGGTTAATTTTTTTCGCCAATATTGACCTTTTCCATTATGTTACTATTTACATTCTTATGCGTAAAAATTACCTCCTTACTGTACTAACCTTTACCTCAATTTTCAGTTTGTTTGCTGAAGATGCTAAACCGGCAAAACCCGCCGAGGCGGAAAAACCCGCGGCCTCAACGCAGGCTCCCGAACTCGTCAAGCCTGACGTAAAAAAGTCTTCGGAGGCGAGCTTCAATATTGGCGGGGTCAACCTATCGATTCAGGACGCGATCAATATCGTTCTTGAAAAGAATCTGACCTTACAAGCGGCCAAGTACGACGTCGTAATGAGCGACACCGCCGCGC
The DNA here is from genome assembly GCA_016788945.1 of Leptospiraceae bacterium. Classification (GTDB taxonomy): domain Bacteria; phylum Spirochaetota; class Leptospiria; order Turneriellales; family Turneriellaceae; genus Turneriella. The sequence goes on along the minus strand of JAEUSA010000377.1, from coordinate 400 downwards.
GCAAGCTTGAAAAAAAATATGCGCCGATGCTTACCGGTGAAGGCCGCCACCTTGAATTCAGCCAGTCGCCGCTGGCATCGGATACCAAAGGCTCGCAGCGTGACATTGCCGTCGGCATTTCGAAACTCTTCGCCACCGGTACAACAGTAGGTGGCGGTTATCGCTATCAGCAGCTCAATAACGAAGCGCAGACGACTTCATTTTTCGGTATGAACTTTCGCGAAGCGGCTTCGAGCACCGATTTTAACGGGTATTTTATCAATGTGCAACAAGAATTGCTGAAGAATTCATTCGGCTATGCAGACCGCAAAATGGATAAGATTGCGGCCAAGCAGGCCGAAGGGCAGCGCGCTTACACCATCAACCTGTTATCGGCGCTCGTCGTTCAGGCGCTGACCGA
>JAEUSA010000340.1 GCA_016788945.1 Leptospiraceae bacterium | reverse complement strand
GCATAAACAGAGGCAGAGGTAAAAATGGCACGTATTGAAGGTATTGATTTACCGAATCAGAAAAGGGTTGTTATCGGCCTGACGTATATCTACGGCATCGGACCGAAGACAGCAAACGACATCGTCGCCAAGGCGGGAATTCCGCTGGCAAAACGCGTGCATGAACTGTCAGAAGACGAAGTCGGTAAGCTGAAAAAAATTATCGATGCGGAGTACACCGTTGAAGGTGCGCTGCGTTCGAAAGTGCAGCTTGATATGAAACGTCTTGTTGATACGGGAAGCTACCGTGGTTCACGTCACCGCAAAGGGCTGCCGGCGCGTGGCCAGCGTACAAAAACCAATGCGCGCACGCGCAAAGGCCGCCGCGTAACGGTTGCGGGCAAAAAACAGGCACCGAGTAAAGGTTGATAAAGGAATAATATGAGCGAAGAAGTAAAAGAAGCAGCTGCGGGCGACGAAGCCAAGGCGAAAAAAGTCAAAGATAAAGGTCGTGTTCCTCGCGGGCGCGTCTATATCAACGCGACGTTCAACAACACGATCATTACCATTACTGATATGAATGGTAATTCAATCGCGTGGGCATCGGGTGGTTCGCTCGAGTTTAAAGGCTCGCGTAAAGCGACGCCTTATGCGGCCCAGCTTGCGGCACGTTCGGCGCTCGACAAAGCGCGTGAACGCGGTCTGCACGAAGTAGAGATCTATGTCAAGGGGCCGGGCGTAGGCCGTGAGCAGGCGATTCGTACCTTGGCAGCTTCAGGTCTTCGCGTCAGCCTTATTAAAGACATCACGCCGGTGCCGCATAACGGCTGCCGGCCGCGCAAGAAGCGCAGGGTATAAGAGGGATAAACAAACATGGCAAGAGCAATCGGACCAGCATGTAAGTTGTGCAGACGCGAGGGACTCAAATTGTTCCTCAAAGGTCAGAAATGCATGACAGACAAATGCATTTTCAACAAACGCAAAAATCCTCCGGGTCCTGCGCCGAAGCGCAAACCCAAAATGTCGGGTTATGCAACACAGCTGCGTGAAAAGCAAAAAGTGAAGCGTGTATATGGCCTTCTCGAGCGCCCGTTCCGCAACTATTTTGAATCGGCATCGCGTCAGCGCGGCATTACCGGTGAAAACCTGCTGATTCTGCTCGAGCGTCGCCTCGACAACTCACTCTATCGCATGGGCGTTGCATCTTCGCGCGCACAGGCACGCAACTTCATTACACACGGCCATATCCGTGTGAATGACCACCGCGTTGATATTCCGAGCTTCAAAGTTTCGATCGGCGACACGATCAGCCTCGGCGAAAAACTCAAAACGAATAAAGTGATCGCAGAGAACGTCGAAATGTCCAAAAATGCAGGCCTCATTGCTGATTGGATGGAACTCGGCGACGACGGAAAATCTGCAAAGGTTGTAAAATTACCGTCGCGTGAAAATGTCGATATTCCGATAAAAGAGAACGTCATTGTCGAGTTGTACTCGAAATAACCATTGGGAGAAATAATGGCAAAAGCAGCACCGAAAAATCTGTTAAAAGGACTCAAGCGCCCGAAGTCTGCCGAATTTCAGCACGTAGAAACGCGCCCAGACTACGGCAAATTTGTCGCCGAGCCGTTTGAAAAAGGTTTCGGTGTCACGATCGCCAATAGCCTGCGCCGGGTTCTCATGTCGTACATTGAAGGTGCGGCAATTGTCGCGGTAAAAATCGAAGGTGTCAGCCACGAATTTTCCACAATGCCTGGCATCAAAGAAGATGTTACGCGGCTCATTCTGAACCTGAAGCGCGTGCGCCTCAAGCTCGATGGTCAGGGACCACTGACCCTTGAAGTAGAAAAGAAAGGTGCCGGCGTTCTGATGGCTGCAGACTTCGCTGTTTCGAACAGCGTCGAGGTGATGAATCCTGATCTCGTTCTTGCTCACATGAACGAAGATGCCAACCTGAAAATGACTCTGCAGATCGACAAAGGTCGAGGTTATCTGCCGGCGGAAGTTACTAAAAAGATGATCGATGAAGTGGGTGTGATTCCCATCGACGCTCTGTTCTCGCCGATCACTAAAGTGAACTTTGAAATCAACGAAACGCGCGTCGACCAGCGCACCGACTACGATAAAGTAACATTCGAAATCTGGACTGATATGACCATCTCTCCCGAAGATGCGATGGCATATGCGGCGAAGATACTCAAAGAGCACCTCACAGTCTTCATCAACTTCGCTGAAGAAATGTACGAAGAAGAAGAGGAGTTTGATGAAACCGATGAGCGCCTCAAGAAGGCGATGCAGGTCGCGCTCGAGGACATGGAAATGTCAGTACGCAGTATTGCGGTTCTGCGCAGCCTCGATATGCGTAACGTTAAAGATATCGTGACGCGTTATGAAGACGATCTGCGTAAGAGCAAGCACTACTCAGACAAAGTGCTGCTGCAGCTGAAAAGCAAACTTGCGAACATGAACCTCGCGTTCGGTATGCGTGACGGCCGCTGAGCGGCCATTTAGGGAGATTTTATGATTAAGGGTAATAAGGTAAAGCACCTCAACAAGAAAGTCGGCCATCGCCAGGCGATGCTCGGTAACCTCGTGCAGTCGCTGTTCTATCATGAGAATATTACGACAACCGTGGCAAAGGCCAAGGTGGCGCGGCAGATCGCTGAAAAACTGATCACGCGCGCGCGCGAAAATCAGAAAGATTCTCTGTCAGCTGCAGAAAAGGTGCACAACCTGCGTGAAGCGGGAAAAATCGTGACTGATAAAGAAATTCTGCACAAACTGTTCAATGACATCGCGCCGCGTTTTGTTACCCGTCCCGGTGGTTACACCCGCATTCTGCGTGTTGGCCAACGCATTTCTGATGCGTCTGAAATGGCGATTCTGCAGCTCGTTGAGCGCAAAGAACTCGCGCAGCTGAAAGACGACCGTAAGGCTGTCAGGGCTGCACGGAACAAAAAGGCCGGAAAAAAGGCAGCTAAAAAGGCCGCAGAAAAACCGGCTAAAGAAGCAAAGCCAGCAAAAGCCGAAAAAGAGAAGAAGGCCAAGAAGAAATAATCTGGTCTTTTTCCGCACAAAGCGCGCTGCGGCGCGCTTTTTTTTTGCCCGCAACCGAAATGCAATGTTGTTGCGGCTGCGTTTCACAATAGAGGTAAGGATTTGAATGCCGGTCAGAACAATTAACGATATCCGAGTGTCTTTTCTGGATTTTTTTAAAACGCGCGAGCATTTGCATGTACCAAGTGCATCACTCTTGCCCGCGGCCGACCCAACCCTGTTGTTCACGACTGCCGGAATGGTGCCGTTCAAAGACTTTTTTTCCGGAGCGAAAACTCCTCCCGCGCCGAGGCTCGCTTCGGTACAGAAATGCTTGCGGACGACAGACCTTGAATCTGTTGGTAAAACAAAACGGCATCTGTCTTTTTTTGAAATGCTCGGTAATTTCAGTTTCGGTAACTATTTCAAAAAAGAGGCGATCGAATTCGCCTGGGAATATTCGACACAGTTTTTACCTTTTCCCAAAGAGAAGATCTGGATCAGTATTTTCGAAAACGACGACGAAGCTCATGACATCTGGCATAAGCACATCGGTATTCCCAAAGACCGTATTGTCAGGTTAGGCCGCGCTGATAACTTCTGGGGCCCCGCCGGCGAAAGTGGCGCGTGCGGACCGTGCAGCGAACTCTATATCGACCGGGGTGAAGAATTCGGTACCGATGAACAGAACCGTGCCCCCGGCGGTTCAGGCGACAGATTCATGGAGTTCTGGAATCTGGTTTTTAACCAGTTTGATTTTCAGAAGGGCGAATATTTGCCACTCGCGCGCACCGGCATTGATACCGGCGCCGGCCTCGAGCGTCTTGCGACTCTGGTGCAGGGAGTCGATTCAGTGTTTGATACCGATGAACTCATGACGCTCAGAAAATCCGCCGCGCAGATCTTTTCGGCTGAATATTCAGGCTCGGGTGTGATCCCTTTGCGTGTGCTGACCGATCATGTTCGCACGCTCACCTTTGCCATGTCTGACGGCATTTTCCCTTCCAATGAGTCACGCGGTTATGTGTTGCGCCGCGTGTTACGGCGCGCCATGCTGTTCGGCCGCAAGCTCGGCCAGAAGCAACCGCTGCTTTACAAACTGTGCGGTACCGTCAGCGAAATCTATGGTGGATTTTACCCTGAACTAAAACAAAATATTCCTTTCATAGCTGATTATGTCCGAGAAGAAGAGAGCCGCTTTTTGCGTACGCTGGATTCCGGTGCGGAACGTCTTGAGCAACTGATTCTGCAGACCAAAGATCAGAAACAGGCTTCGCTGAACGGCAAAGAGGTCTTTCAACTCTATGATACGTTCGGTTTTCCGCTCGAGATGACAATAGAGCTCGCCGAATTAGAGGGCCTCACTGTCGACACCACGGCGTTTAAGGCAGAGATGGAAAAGCAGCGTGAGCGCGGGCGGGCTGCATGGAAAGGTGCCTTAGAGCTACCGGTGTCGCGCAGTCTCGAAACCGAGTTCACTGGATATGAATCGCTGAATGGAGAGGGAAAAATTCTAGCACTCGTGCGCGGCAATGCGGCTGTCGACAGCATTGCTGAAACAGATTCTGCAGAACTGTGTTTTATCGTTACCGACAAAACGCCCTTTTACGCTGAAGGTGGCGGTCAGTTGGGCGACAATGGCTTCATCAAAACCCCAACCGGAGGCGCGCGCGTAGTCGATTGCCGTAAGCAGGGCGACGCCTTTGTTCACCTCGTGTCGGACATTGAGGGGAAAATTTCAACGGGTGACAACGCAGAGCTCGCCGTTGATCGTGAAAGGCGTGAGGCCCTGGCCCGTCACCATAGCGCAACGCACCTGCTCAATGCAGCGCTGAAGAAAACACTGGGCAACCATATACGCCAAAGTGGTTCATTGGTGCATCCCGATTATCTGCGTTTTGATTTTTCGCATCCGAAGGCTTTGTCGGTAGAAGAGGTTGCCGCGATTGAAGCACAGGTTAACCGAGCGGTTGCTGACCGGTTTACGGTGAGTACTCTCGTTGTCGATAAAGCCGCTGCCGAAAAGCGTGGAGCGGTAATGACCTTCGGCGAAAAATACGGCGATGTCGTACGCGTTGTCGAGATGGCTGATTTTTCAAAGGAATTTTGCGGCGGAACCCATGTGGTGAATACGGGTGAGATTGGCAGCTTTTTGATTCTGAAAGAATCGAGCCCCGGTGCGGGCAACCGACGCATCGAAGCTGTCGCCGGCAAGGCAGCGGCTGAAGCATTCAGTCAGAAGCTTTTGGAAACCGAAGCGCTGCTCACTGCGATAGGCAGCGAGAGTACAGACGCAGCCGTGCGAAAAGCACTCGCCGACGCCAAGGCTCTCGCCCATGGCGCTGCCAAAGGTGTCAGCGAACACGCGTGGCGTGAATTACTGGCGCTCTATCAGACAGCTCAGCAGCTGCAACAGCAGGCGCGTAAGCAGGCAAAAAAAGAACAACAGACAGCGAGTGGGGCCGGTCTGACAGGCGTCGCTGAAAAGCTTGCGTCTAATGCGGTTACGAACGGCAAAGGAACAGCCATCGGTACAGAAAATCTTGAGGGTGCCGGCATCAACGACCTGAAAGCGGTGATTGATCGGGCAAGAGAGATTAATCCTGCTGCTGCTTACGTGCTCTTTTCGCGCGTCGGTGAAGAAACGCTGTTTGTGTGCGGAACCTCACAAAAATACGCGGCCGAAAAGAAGATACAGTTGAACCAGTTGCTGAAGAGTGCGCCTGCGGCACTCGGAATTACGGGTGGCGGCAAAGCAGAACTCATTCAGGGGAAACTGCGCGGTGAGATTGCCGCTGCTGCGGCTTTTTTTACAGCGGAGCTATGAGCGATCTGCGCCCGGCAAATCATACGGCGAAAATCTGCAGACAGGGTGAATGACATGGTCGTCGGGCTTGGTATTGATATCTGCGAAAATGATCGTATATCCGAAATGCTCGGCAAGTATAAAGAGCGTTTTCTCAAACGGGTTTTCACCGATGATGAAGTGCAATATTGTCTGCGTAAAAAAGATCCCACGCCGCATCTCGCTGCACGTTTTGCCGTTAAAGAAGCTTTCATCAAAGCCCTCGGCATGCCGCGCGATCTGACAATTTCATACCGCGATGTCGGGCTCAAAGGCAGCGAGGGCAAAAAGGATATTCAGGTAACCGGCAAACTCGCGGACATGCTCGCGACGAAACGGGTGACCAGCATACTGTTCAGCATTTCACACGCGCGGGATTATTCGAATGCCTGCGTCGTGCTCGAGCGCGCCAACTGATGGCTCCTCCCCCCGTCGAAC
>JAEUSA010000286.1 GCA_016788945.1 Leptospiraceae bacterium | reverse complement strand
CGGCCATACGACGGGCGACGCGGTCATCTCCGCGTTAGGTAAATTGCTCAAACGATCTATACGCTCAGAAGACACTCCCTGCCGCATCGGTGGGGAAGAGTTCGCTGTGCTGCTGCCCGAAACGGGTATCGATGGCGCAATGGTTGTCAGCGAGAAAATCCGCTCCGAATTTTCGAAGCTGAAAATTGCCTCGACCGACTTGAGTTTGAGTGGTGGATTAGCCACGTTCCCGGGCGATGCCGCCGGTGCAGCCGAGCTGATCGACCGTGCAGACCAAATGCTCTACTTCGCGAAATATTCGGGTAAGAACCGCATTATCTGCTATTCGCAAAACAAGCGCCGCCATATCCGCTTCCCCTTTGAGTGGGAGCTTTCGGTTGTGAAGAATAATGGGAGTGCCGGTACGACCCGCTCGCAGGATGTCTCGATCGAGGGTATATCCTTTGAGATCGACGAGGTCGCCGAACCCGGAGAGCTCATGAGCCTGCACCTCAATATCGATTCCGAGGCCGTCGAACTGCCGGTGCAGATCATCTGGGTCGATAACAAAGCCAAAACGCGTAAATTCAGGGCAGGGGCGCGGTTTATCCGCCTGACGCCGAAAGACCTCAATGCCCTCAAACAGAGGTTACCCTATAAAAACTGACTTTTTTGCTTGAAAATCTGTTCCATCCCGACGATATTTAAACGGAATACTATGCTAAAAACAGGCCGAAATCGCCGTAATCGCATCATGCTCAGCTTTATGGCGGCAATATTGCTGCCTTTTACGGCGGGACGCGTGTCCGCGGCCGCACCCGATCAGGGGTTTGTAGAAAAAATTCTCCGCGAGAACCGCTATTTCATCGAGTTTGCCAACGTCTGCGTATCCAATTTTGGCTCTGCAGAAAACGAAAAGGCGCTGAAAGACGCCAACCAGCATAACTTCAATGCAAACCTGTATTATCTCGAAAGCAATTACGTTGATGCGTTCAAATCGGTACGCCTCAGTCAAGAAATTCTACTCGATCTGTATTACGACATACTGCAAAAACGTTATATCGAAGATTCACGCACTCTGCTTGATCTCAATGCGCCGACGATTATCCAGTCCAAAGACAAAAAGTCCGCGCACTTTCTACAGCTTGGCTATCGTGACGTTGAAGTCGCCCGGCAGTTTCGCGACATGGGCTTTAACTACAACCGCTTTCTGTTTTCGAACAAAATCCGCTATTATATTGATGGCATCAAACGCGCACGCCGCGCGAAACGTTTTGCTTTCCTCTCGCTGATTGAAAGCAAAACCCCGATCGAAGACAAGGTTGATTACCAGACGCAGACTTGGGACGAAGCGCGCAACAAAGACGACCGCGAGAAAATACGCGATTATGAACGCGTGAAGAACAACATGGTCAACCAGATGAACCGCAAGCTTTATGCCGACGGAATGAATTTTTTCCTGCACCATGACGATAACTACGGTCTGATCTCGGGTCAGAAAAAATCGCTGCTGAAAGATGCGTTCAAAGAACTGCAGACCAAACGCCCGGAAAAAACTCAAAGACAGCCTGATTATCCGGCCAAAGACCAGCCAGAGCCGAAAAAACCTACCCCCGCACCGGGCCCTGCTGCACCACCGGCTAACCGGCCGGCACCGGGCAGGTAACGCCGCCGCCATGCGCATCGGCAGTCTGCTGCTCGTCGCGGGAATTTTTCTCACCCTGCCGGTTTTTGCCGGCCCGATCGACATTCAGAAAATACGGGTGAAGGGAGCGCAGCATATAAAAGACCTGCGCTATTTTCAAGAAAACTGCCTTGCTTCGCAGCGCCACACTGCGATAGACCAGCAAATCGAAGCATTTGAAAAAAGTCTCGTTGCCTATCGCGAAGCTAAACCCGGCGAGCGCAATCTCGCGTTAAAACAGGCGCAGCAAGTTTACGAAAGGTTTCAGGCGGAGTTCAAAAGTATCGCGGAGATTTTTCGCGATATCGTCGACAAACACCAGAAATTGTTCAACGAGCGTAACGGCGAACCATACGCTGATACCAACACCAAAGAAAAAACCGTTGCCACCGTTGAAGTCGGCAAACAAGACGAGAGCCGGGCACTCGCCGCGTACAATAACCGCAATTATCCGTACAGTGCGCACCTCTACCTGCGCTCATTGCGCCACTATCATCAGGCATTTGAGCTGAGAAAATGGCCGCCGCTCGCTAAACTCTATACCGCGCCAAAGAAAAAACCGGGCAAAAATACGGCAGAAGTGATTTCACCGTTACCGGCAGAAAAGCCTCTTCCCAAAAAGTAGTCTTAACAAAGTTCTCTTAACCCTTCGATCAGGGGCTATGCGGCGCCGGCGCACCCGGTACAGCTGCGGCGGTTTTTACCGTGACCGGTTCGACCACCGGTTGCGCCAGTGTCCCGCGGATATTCAGCTCGATGCGGCCGTCTTCGTGCAGCAGGTTGGCGAATTTCAGTAAGGTACGCAGGTCTTTATCCTGATATTTTTCGTAAAATTCATTGGTCGGCTTCAGCGTCAGGTTAAGGTTGAGATCGGTTTGGTTGCCGACGCTGAGTGAACCGCGCATCTGCACATTGAGCAATCTGCCCATAGCCTCGCCGGTTTCAATCTGGATATTATTCTGCTGCGCGCGCGCTTTGATGACGATTTTGAGAAACGGTACGACAATTTCTTCTTTCAGATACTTATTTTCCCGATAGGTGACTTGGGCAGCCTCAGCCTGCAGCGAGACCGTGCCATTCATTGCCTTTGTCGTACCGCCGCTTTTCGTCTGCGTGAGTTCTGACACCAATTCGAGCGAATCGACTTTGAGACCGAAATCCCCCTTGGAGAATGACAGTATAATCGCTTCAGCCTTCGCGTCATATTTATCGCCCGACAAGATGCCAAAAAGCGAGGTGCGTCCCTTCGCTTCGGCGATCTTCAAGACGCCGCCTTTTTCAGAATCGCCGCTGAGCGGTACTTTGATGCTCTGTGCTTTGAATTTGCCGAACACCGAAAGCGAGAGTTCGCCGATATCGATGTGCGTACCGCCCGAACCGAATTGGCGCAGCGCAATGTATGCGTAGGCTTCGAGCGGAGCAAAAATCAACAGGCCGAACAGAAATGCCGCCAGTCCCGCAGCGTAAGGAGCGATGCGCTTGAGCGTGTGCGCCAGCGAACGTTCGGCCTCGGGAGGCGGGGGGGGCAATTCGCCGGTTTCTTCGCTTACTTCATTTTCCGTCATTTTTTCTCTGGAATCCTGAGATCTGGATATTAAAGTCGTAGATACCCGGCTTTTTGAGCACGGGCCTGTAGCTCAGGCTTTCGACTTTATAGAGGGTCTGCGTACTCTGTTCGATCTGGCGGACAAAATCGAGCACCTGATTTGCCGCGCTTTCTTTGATCGAGACCTTCACCTCGCGCTTCAGGTATTTTTCCTGCACCACGGTATCGGTCGGGGTCAGGCTACCGACTTTGTCGCGTAATCCGATATTCTTGAGCAATGTTTCTATCGAAGACAGCATGTTATCGAGCTGCTGCGAATCGCCGGTCTTCATCGCCTGCAAAAGCTGGTATTGCCGGCCGAGGTTTTCAATCTGCAGTGTATCGCGTTCGGCCGAATCGGAACGTTCGCTGAGGTCATTCATGTAGCGGGCAAACGAGCGACCGGCGAAGAATAAACCCAGCAGCGCGGCAAAAACGCCGAGCATCATCACATAGGTGCGCTCGCGCGCGTTGAGTGATTCCCAGAACTTTTTCATAGAGTGGCCGGGCTCACTGTGTCTGCCCCTCTGTCTTCTTCACCTTACAGAATAAGGTGAATTTGATGCGATTCTGCCCGCCCGGTCCCGGCGTCGAATTTTCGTTACGCGACTCAATGCCGGTGAGCAGCGAAGCGCGTGCGAGTGAACGTTTGATATCCTCGAGTTTGGCGAAATCGGGAACCAGCCCGTTGATTTCGACACCGCGGTCGCTGTAGTAAAATGAAGTAATTTCGAGACCCGATTCTGTCGAAATATTCTGATGCAACTGCACCAGAATTGCAGAGAGGCGGGGGGCTTTGAGGAATATTTCCAGAATCTCGGTCTTTTGTTTTTCTTTTCTGACGAGCTCAGCCGCGTAAGACAATGCAGAAACATTTTCCGGAATCTGCGCACCGGCGAAAAACTGCTGAAACACTTTGGTCTGGCGATCTTCCCATTCTTTGAGCTGCTGGCCGCGTCGCCGCAAATCAACAAAGAATGAGATGCCGAACAGCAGTACTGCAGCGGCGGCCAGCGCCATCACGATGCGCGAGGCACCCGTCTGCGAACTCACCACCCATTTTTTCAGATCGTCCCTGAGCAGGTTCATCTTGCCCGAAACGGTCTGTGAATAAGCGCCACCCATCGTGATGAGATGCTCGCGGTTTAATAGTGCGAGCGGAGTACGCTCATACGGAAACGGTTCGACCTGATGCTTCAGATTTTTCGCCAACGCATTTTCGATCACCAGCGCATTGTTCAGATCAGAACTCAAAGCGACCGGCAGTTCAGCCGGATTTAACGGTTTTGCCGCCTCACCTTCGGCGCCGACCTTCTCACTGACCGCACCTTCTTGATCGAGCTGCAGGTTACGCAGCGAGACCTCGAGCTCACGGCTGATAACCTGTGTGAACTCGGTAACCGAATCGGCCAACGCCTTGAATTTCGGATTCGTAATCTTCTGGGTTTTTTTAAAATCTTCGAGTTCAGGACTGTCGTCGAGGCTCGAAGGCATCGCGAGAAGAATGCGGTGTATTTCTGCCGGGTCGAGTTTCCATTTGCTGCGCAGTTTGGCTATCAGCCAGTCATAGCCCACGGGCATCACGCGCGCGAAACGCCATTCGCCGCCCAGCACGATGACAATGATCGAAACCAGCCGCGAGACATGCAGCATGATGCACGATTCGATGCCGGTAAACGGGTGCAGCCGATAGAGGGCATCGTGAGGGGTATAGATGCCGAGCACGGTGACATCGCGCTGGCGGAATTCATCAAGATAACGGATTAGGATATCTTTTCTGGCGCCGGCGACTATGGCGCGCGTCGCCTGATTCGCTGCGTTGGTAGTGAGATAGCTGTCGTAGACGACATCTTCGAGGTCATTGGGTATCAGCGGTTCGAGCTCAAAAGGTAATACCTCGCGTACTTTGCGACGGTCGGCGAACGGAAAGGTCAGCTCGCGCGTGAACAGGCTTTCATAAGGTACGTTAAAATGCACGCCGATGGCGCCGGGGTAACGCTCTGCGACGAACTGCGCCGCCTGTGCCGCCGTCGGCAACTGCGGATTCAGGAACATGGATTCGGCCTGAAAAAAAGACCGCCCGGCAAGGCCGCTGCGAAACGCCAAGCCCTTAATCTCGTAGTTATTGATTTCGATTACAACCGGGGTACGCGCCATCTAATCGTGTGATCCTTGTACGTTACTCAGAGTAAAAGACCAGCCTTTTGGCATTCGGATCGAGCACGCCCATCACTTGCGCCGTCTGCGAATCAATCGATGCATCGGCAACAATCTTATAGATTTGATTTTGATGAGTAATCCTCCATTGGATTTCTTTGAATAGGGTCGACTGTCCAGTAGTTGCAATTTGCAATTCAGGGAATGTTGCCAGTTCGTCGATGCTCTTGAACCGTCCGTTGCGCTTAATGCGTTCGGTGAGAATTTTGCGCGCCGCAACAGGGGTCATGAATTCTGACAGCGAGAGAATCACATGGTAGGGCGCAGAATTGATATTGATGAGGTCTGTCGAGGTATCGGCGTTGTACACCAGATACGTCGTGATATTGTTGGCGAGAATATAATCTTGCGGGGTAATTGCCGCCTTTTCGATGTCTGACAGACTGGCGGTAGAGGTATTGCGTATTCTGTCTTGTGAGCGCAGGTCATCGTAAAGCAGTCTGGCGTCGAAGCCGGGTATGAACATCAGTTCTTCAACAGCCTGCATTCTGCCGTTTTTGATGCGGCGCGGCGGTATCAAGCGTTCGTATTCATCGCGCTCTGCGCCACGCGGCATCGGTGTATTATTTTCGTCGATGTAGTCCACGACGGCATGCCATAAATCTGCCGGTATGCCCAACGCAACCGACATGCGTTGAAAATATTCCATGTGCTTTTCATCGGTCTGGTCTTCAAACATGCGCACGAGGCGGTTGACGTTGAGCTTGCCGCTTTCTTCACTCAACGACAGCGTTACCGTACCGCCGCCGAGCGGAATTGTCGGTGCAATCGTAAAAATACCGAACTCATAGAGTGAATCGAGCGGAATGCGGGTGAGCAGCAGCGTGCCCGTTTCGAGGCCGCTTTGCGCGAGTTGCAGCGATTTTTCGCGCACGCCGACGGTCGAGACCGCGCGGTATTCATTCAGCGCAAATCGCACGAACACCATGGCGACCGATACGGTGAGCGTCAGAATGAGTGTGGCCGTAATCAGAATAATAGCACCGCGGCGTTTGAGCAGAAAACGGAATTTTCTGCGCCGACGCATGGTTATTCGGCAAGGTAAGTTTCGAGGCGGGATTTTTTTGCGTGTTGTGGTATGCAGCCGAAGGCGGCATTAAACAAGGCGAGCCTGACCTCTTCGTAGATAAAGGGGGCCATCGCCGCGCGCATCGAGCGCGATAGCTCAACGGTGATGATCGGTATTTTCTTCTCGCGTGCATACGTACCGAGAGAGCCGGGAGTAGGGTAGCCCACGCCCTGACCGAGGGGGTAATCCGACAGTTGCGCAAAGGTTTTTGCCAGTTCAAGATCTTCAGGATAATAGAGCACAACGCGGAATGGCTGGTGCAGATTGTAGATATGTTTCGGAGGATATTTTTCCATCAGCGCCATGAACGCTTCCGTTTCGGGTGCCTTCGGGTTGGTCTCATCACCGTCAGAACTCGGGAAATCGCGGTTGAGATCAACCGCTGCGCTGTTCAAGCGGTTGTTGCGCCGGTAACCATCGGGATTATACACGGGAATCACAATTACGCGCCGCTCGTTGCGGTAGTCGGCGCTCAGCGTTCTGATCTCGCGCACAAAATATTCGAGTACTTTGCGCGTATTGCGCTCGTCGCCGTGCTGCGCGGCCATGAGATACAAATTTTCTTGCCGTGCGGCTTCGCGTGCGGGTTCGACGATATATGCGATCAGCGGTTTGCCTTTTGCCGATTTGCCATATTGGTATTTTCGCGGTTTGATATGCGCGCGCGTATCGGGGTCATCGACCTGACAGCTCAGCCGATCGATCAGCTTCGCATGCGCTCCTGAAGACAGGTAGGGCTTTTCACCCGCCGATACGCAAAGCGGAAAAGCGACCAGTGTGAGCAGTATTATAGAACAGGAACGGAACACAACACCCGCAATATACGCAGATTTGCAGCGTGCGTCAACGCGAATTTGATTTTGGCTATTTAAGCGAAGGTTTGGCCTAGGCCAAACCCTCGCGCAAATCTTTCATGATATTCTTCTGCATTGCTTCATTGGTGCCGCCGCCAATGGACAGTAGAATCGCATCACGAAGCAGTTTTTCGACCGGATATTCGCGCGTATAACCATAGCCTCCAAACACCTGTATCGCCGCACGGGCCACAAATTCGGCCATCTGCGTTGCCGATAATTTGGCCGCTGCGGCTGACAGCGATTCGCGTGATTGCGGATTTACCCTGAGCGCAGTTTCGTAGACGAAGGCGCGGCTCGCCCGGTAACGTGCATATGATTCGGCGATCAGCTGTTGTATCTGGCCGAATTCGCTGAGTTTCTTGCCAAATGCCGAGCGGTCTACCGCCGCATACCGGATCATCTCATCGAGCGCGCGGCGCGCAATACCCAAAGACATCGCCGCCAGGGTCAGGCGCTCGATTTCGAGGTTGCGCATCATATGCGTGAGTGCTCCGCCTTCGGCGCCGACGAGATTTTCTGCCGGTACTTCGACGTCTTCAAAGATCAGCTGGCAGGTCGGCGATTGCCGCATACCCATTTTGATCTCTTTTTTGCCGACGCTGAAGCCCTTGAAGTTTTTTTCGACGATGAAGCTTGAGATCGCCTGCCGGTTTCCCTTTTCAGTGCGGGCATAGACAAGAAAGTAGCTGCCGCAATTTCCGTTAGTGATCCACTGTTTGACGCCGTTCAAGATATAGCGGTCGCCGCGTTTCTCAGCATGCGAGGTGAGGCCCAGCACATCGGTGCCTGCACCTGGTTCAGACATCGCCATGCCGGCAATCGCCGTGCCGTCGAGTACCGGGGGAATATATTTCTCGCGCAGAAACGTGCCGCCTGAATGGTAGAGGTTGTTGACGAACAGTACCTCGTGCGCGAGAAAACTCAGCGCAAACGCGGCATCAGAATAACTCAGCTCTTCGTGGACAATGACCGATGCGGTTGCGTCGAGGCCGTGGCCGCCGGCTTCTGCCGGAACCGTAATGCCAAACAGGCTGTACTCGCTGCCCATTTTTCTCAGCAGCGCTTCGTTCAAAATTTCTTTTTCGTCGTATTCTTTTACCTGAGGCTCGATGACGCCCTTGGTCAGGTCGTGCACCAGTTCGCGCAGGGCAATATGGTCGTCGGTAGGGTTGAAAAGGTCAAAGTTACTCACGCGGATGGGTTAGTAAGGACAGATGCCGTGTAAACTAATGACATCAATGTCATGAAGGATTCGGGGACAGCGAACTACGAGAGAGTCCCCGTAACATTGTAAAGCGCTTCCCCGCTTTACAATGTTTCGGTTCTGCAATTGGTAGTCGGTCTTGCCGTGGGCGAAACCTATACCTCCGCTGTGTTTTCTTCAAAGTCTTTGGGTTTGAAGAGAGTGATAATCACCGCAGGTGTAATGACGAAGTCGGCCAATAGTGCGAGCGCGATAATAATCGCTGAGAGCAGGCCCACGTTCGCGTTGATGCGGAAGCCGCTGAAGATCAGAATGCCGAAACCCACGACCAGAATGACCGAGGTCATAATTAAGGCACTGCCGGTTTCGCGCAGCGTGTGAAGAATCGCTTCTTTGACATCGGGTTTCGAGTGGTAAGCCCGCAGAAATTTGGCAAGAAAGTGGATCGTATCGTCGACGGCAATACCCAACGTAATCATCGCTACCACGGACACACTCAAATCGACTACATAACCGGTCAGGCCAAGCGCACCGTAGAGAAAGAGTACCGGCCACACGTTGGGAATCATCGACAGCAGGCCAAGCTTGAGGCTTCTGAAGCCGACGATCATCGACAGCGTAATGAGGCCGAGTGAAAGTGCCATCGACCAGATCATGCCCGGTATCGCCTGATTCATAAGCAGCGAAAACATGACCGGAATACCCACAGCGCGTGCTTTGGTTTCGGGCATTTCGCGGTCGATCCACGCGTTGATCTCGGCCGCGTTGCGTACTTGCTGGTTCGAGGTCTGCGCGCGGGCAAAACCCGTCACGCGCACCATCGAATCGTCCGAGTCGATCAGGTTGGTGACATCAGACCCCTGTGGCAGATTCGTCTTGTAGAGAAACATATACTGCGCGATGAGCTTGCGTGTGTCGGTACCCGCCTTGGGTTCGGGAATTCGATACTCCTTCGGGTCTTCGGCGTGCATCGTTTTGTTCATCCGCTTCACGATGTCGAGAATGCTCGACACATGCGTGAATTCGTATTCGGGTTTTGACATGAGGAAATTCTGGAATTTCTCCACTTTTTTTAGAAACGCAGGCTCATATGCCGCGCCGGTGCCACCGGCGCGAAAGTTGAACTCGAACGGCATCGTGCCCAGAATATTTTTGTCAATATAGTCGGATGCAATACGAAACTCGGACTTCTTATCGAAATACGCCATGGTATTGTTATCCATCTGTATGCGAAAGACGAGAAAGACAGAAGCCGCAGTCGTCAAGAGCCAGAATACGAGAATCGGGTACTTATACTTGTAGATGAAATCGACAAACTTTTCATAACCCCTCGTGGGCACGCCGTCGTCAAAGTCTGCCACCGAAGCTTTCGGGTGCTGCTTGAACGGAATGACCGACAGCAGCGCCGGCAGAGTAAATATCGAAGCGAACCAGGCGTAAACAGTACCTGTGCCGGCGAACAGGCCGAGGTCGCGAAACGGTGGCATCGATTGTGTCACGAGCGAGTAGAAACCGATCGCGGTGGTTACCGAAGTTAACAAGCAGGCGAGGTAGTTCTTGTCGAGGGTGTCAATAATGGCCTCTTCGCGCGTCATGCCGTGGCGCATGTTGCGCAAAAACACCGCCATGATATGAATCGAGTCGGCGATCGCGATAGCGACCATCAGCTGCATCGTATTGGCCGAGGCATTGTTGAGCGGAAAACCGAAGATGCCCATAAACAGCAGCATCGGGAAAATAATCGATGTGAACAGCACCAGCATCGGCAACACCATACCCCATACCGAGCGCAGCATCAGCGTCATCGTGATGATGATAAAGAGAAACATCAACGGCACCAGAGTCTTCTGGTCGTTCATCATAAATTCGAGAAAGGCATTATTGAGCATCACGCTGCCCGCGAGCATAATCTGCAGGTCGCTGTTTTCGCCGGTCATCTCCTGAACGATTTTCAGCGTCGCGGCTTTTGCGTCGGGAAAAGCATCGGGGAAATCTTGCGGGGCAATAATCTTCATTGTGATCTGCGTCATGTCGAGTTTGGGTGATATCAAGAACTTCGTCATCAGCGGATCGTCGAGCACCTGCTTCTTTTTTTCAGCGAGCTTCTTATCGTCATAAGGCAGGTCAGAGAGAAACTCGCTTACCTTGAGGTCATCGCCTTTCGCCAGCGTATAATTGAAGTTGGCCAGACCGTCGACGCGGTTGGTATACGCGGCGGTCCACAGGTTTTGCGTCAGTTTACGCAGCGATGTCAAATTGGCGTTGGTCCACAGGTTGCCGCTCTTCGATTTTACAAGTACGATCAGAATGTCTTCGCGGTTATAGATGGACTGGTGTTCGTCCATGGCCTTGAGGTTCGGGTCTTCGCTGTCGAACCATACGCGGTAATCCGAATCGAACATCGGTTTTTGGCCTTTATAACCCTCGATGCGTTTGGTCGGATCTTCACGCACTGCCTTCATATAACTGATATGGTCGCCGAATTTTTTTCCGCGTACCGCCATACCGGCGAAAATAATCACCAGCAGCAGAGCATTCGCGGCAATGATATACCATCGGCGCTTAAGAACGAATTGAGCGATTTTGTAACCCGTAGTTTGCTTCTTCATTTTTCCTCACTTTGGGGATGTCTAATAAGTCGCGAACCGCGCCTGCGCAGCCGCAGTCCGAAAACAGCAGAGGGTTTTCATAGAAAACCCGTAGCGTCTTGTGTGCGGTTCGCTTACCGAACCGCTGCGTTCTCGTGCTGCCGGCGACTTTTTGGACATCCCCGAACTAAAAATAATAAGACACCAATAAGCTCGCGCGCGTCGTATGTTCGAACGGCTTGAGCTGGCTTGTCGCCGAAGTGGCAAAGCCCAGAAACTGCGCTTTTACTTTCACGC
This sequence comes from Leptospiraceae bacterium, assembly GCA_016788945.1. Lineage (GTDB taxonomy): Bacteria > Spirochaetota > Leptospiria > Turneriellales > Turneriellaceae > Turneriella. Next base: position 8,857 of record JAEUSA010000286.1, on the reverse strand, counting down.
GCTCGAAGAAACGTTCTTCGTATTCGATGCGCGCAATCACGTCTCCTTTTTTGTAGTCGGTGAATGTTCCCGCTAACAGTGAACGGTCACCCGTGTTGTTGAATGTGTATCTGAGGCCGGCGAACACATGGTTCTGGAACGGGCGAAAAATATCGAGCTCCGTAGAATTTTTTCCGGTGTCGGTATCGCCGAGAGCTTCAACGATGACGCCGAGATCTTGACTGTCGATGAAAAGACTGTTGAAGGTATATTCGAAGCCGACGGTATACTGTGCGTAAGGCTTCACGATCGTTTTTTGATCCTGCGCGAGAGTGTCGGTGACATATTGAATATAGGCAACATCGCCTTTCACCAACAATGCATCGATAGTGCCCTGCCAAGTAACCCCGCCCTGGTGAATCGGAGTATATGCCTGCGCGTATTGCGTGGGAATAGTGACCCCCGGCAGAGGTGTAACGATGGCAGTAGCGGCTACCGGGTGAAGCTGCGGAAAGCGTTTGTAGCCGTTGAAGTAATAGAGCGAGGTATCGACCTTGCCGAAAAGCTGCTTCTGGTAGCGCACCGCACCCTGCGGTCGCCAGCGGTTATACGGCGTTTCGTATCTGTTGAGATCGGGGTCATAGATTACCGCAGGAGAAATCGTTTGCCCGAGGTATGTCGTCTGCGGCAGCGCGCCCGAAAAGTCGAAGCGGTTGCCTGCCAAAGGCAGTTTGGCCGGAGTAAAATAGGGCAGGTAGTAGAATTCCACAGTGTGCGGGCTTTCTTCGCCGAAGATAATCCTGCTTCTGAGCGCCGGTTCGCCGATTTTCGGTGCGTCAAAAAAGTCGAGTGAGGGATCAGTCTGGTTGAGAATGTCAGAATGCGCGACCGATTCTACAGTCTTCCACGAAAAAATCTGATAGCCCGCGCGCAGCTCGAAGCGGCTGGTGACAAAGTCGGCATAAATATCCTGTGGCAGAAAACGCCGGCGGTTCTGGTCTTTGAAATCCACCACACCGCGCGGGTTGGCGCGAAATTCAAGATACTTGCCCGTTTTGAGGTTGAGATCGATTTGCCCGTCGAACGTGCCGACGTGCTGCGGCATGTCACTTTTCGGCGCGTCTTTGGGAAAAAACCAGTAGTTGATGCCTAAATTGCCTTTGTAGTTGAGCTTCGTGTTTTCAGAAAAATCGACGGTTTGCGCCGACAGAGGAATCAGCGCCAATGCCAGCGGGCTGATGACGAGAAAGCGTACAAGACTCAGTCGCAGGCTGAAGACAAAGCCGTACTTCGCCTGCTGTGTGCGCTGGCTGTCCATGATGCTATCCCGGTTTTGCCTGCAGCTTATTGCAGACGCTGCAGGTTACGCTCGGTAAACAGGTCGGCCGAGAGACCCGATTTCATCTTGCGGCTGGTGAAATCGAGCACGCTCTTTTTCTTGGTTTGCAGGTTCTCGACAGAAATTTTCGCCGAGCGCCAAGTATTGCCGTATTTCTGATGCCCTTCAAAGGTCATAATCTTGAGCAGCGAGTTCTTGCGGTCGAAGAAGTCCTGACGCAATACCAGATTGTTGTCTTTAGAAATCCACATTTTGATGCGCGTGTAACCGCTGTTGGCATAGTTCGGTGTTTTTTCGAGCACGTAACAATCTTTGCCCTTATAGGTCTCGTCGGCGAGTTTCTTATAGGTGAACTTTTCCAGTGTATTACCGCCGATGTCTTCGTAAGTAAATTCGCTGCCCATGAATGAACCGGTTTTGCCGGTCGAAGAAATGCGCTTCACGCGGCGCAGTTCGGGAAGGTAAAGCCACTGGCTGTCGTCACCCTTCGGGTCTTGGTGCGTCAGAAGCGAGGTGCCGCGCACGTCGGCTGGTTCGAGAAACTGTATCAACTGATAGTCGCGGCTGCCTGCGCGTTCGAGGGTAAAATTTTTGGTCTTGCGCGTGACTACCGAACCGTTGGCACCAATGAGTTGCATCGTCGATTCAACCATTTCATCGCCAAAATTGCGCTGTGTCTTTTCTGCGCGTGCTGCAATGTCGTATGCTTCGTCGGCAAACACGGCCGTCGCCATGCAAGTGAGAATTAATATCTTTTTAACCATTTGGTTAATTTAATGCGGCGGATTTATGCCGGCAAGAAAAAATGCGTTTGTTCAATCTGGCCCGAGATCCACTGTTTCGAGCGCATACCCCCCACCGCTTGAGTGGATAATCACATAACGTATACCGACGCCGTCGAATTGTTCGGGCCTGCCGCCTCCGGTGCCGACAACCACGTGGCGTACATTATCGACCCAGAAATCTTGATAGGTATGGATGTGCCCGGCAAAGACGACGTCGACCCCCTGATCGAGTACCATGTTCATGAAGCGCGCTGCCTGAAAGCGGGAGTTAAAACTGTTATTGCGCATGCCGGTGTCGTCGAACGGCGGCACATGCATGAATACCATCTTGAGCGCCGCGGGCGAAGCGGCAAGTTCGCTCTCGGCGTAGCGGAAGATTTCTCGGCTGATGCTCTGGTCGGCGGAATCGAGAATCAGAAAAAAATCACCCTTGTGGGTGAATGAGTAGTTCGTCGTGCCGAACAGGTTGCGGTAGTAATTCATGTATCCGCTGCGGAACCCTTCGTGGTTGCCGTATGCCGTATAAACCGGGCCGCCGAATTTTTCTGAAATGGCGAGCGCCCAGTTGTACTCATCGTCGTTGGGCTGGTTGACGAAGTCACCGACGACGATGAAAAAATCGAGGCCCCGCGATGCCGCGCTATTGGCGATCAGCGTTGCCGTTGAGTTGCGGTAGTGCATATCACCGACGACACCGAAACGGTAGGCTCCGCCGCCGGGGAAATTTTCGACATTCGCCGACAGCGCCTGCCCGGCGGCGATTGTGATATTCCAGTTCACGATGCCTGCGCGTTCGCCCGCGCTGATGGTGCCCGCGCTCGCCACGGGCAGCGCGTCTTGGCGCATGTTCTTGAGTTTGAATGCCAAATTGACAGCGGCAGCGTTGCGCGACTGAAAGGTAACCTCGAGTGTTGGACGCTGCGCGCGCGCTTCGATCACACCGCCCACGAGAGCCAGCGGCGCGAATTTCACTTGAATATCCACTTCATTCACGGTGACTCTGCCGATGCCGGCATTGATATCGAAACGTTCTTTCTGCGGATTCACCAGACACGACCACATCGAAAGTAATATCAGCAGATAGAACATGAGGCGGTGGCGAAGGCGTCGCATTACATCAAGGGACGATTTGAATTTTTTCACCAGTTCACTCCTGCGAGAATAAACAGCCGGTAGCCACGCCCGTGCTCGAATGTCACGCGTGTAAAGAAGTTTCCGGCAAAAACTTCTAACTGGTGCACGAATGTGCCACCGATGATGGTCGCGCCACCGAGAATGTTATCTTTGCGAAAGTTGAATGCACTCGAAAGTTCGGTAAAGCGCGTCACACGAAAGCGCATCCCATGCATCAGTATCAGGTTGGCAAAATAGACGTCGCTCTTAAAATTGGGCGGGCTACGCAGGTGAATATACTGCCGACCGGCACCGACAATTGTGAAAAAAGTAATTCCACGCATGGTTTTGCTGAAATATGGCGTCAGGTTTTCGAGGTAAAGGGCGAATTCGGCGAGAGCATTCAACGAGGTGAGCGAAAAACCTTCGTATGACATCTCATAACGACCTTCGAAAGTGGTGTAGAGATCTGCCCATTTGGGCCGCAAAACGCGATAGCCGGTATCGAGACCGAACTGCTGGTACGTCCGTTTTTCTTCAAGATCAAACAGCCCGCGTATAAAGAAATTCTGCGTGGCGAATTTGCCGTCGAAGCGGTAGAGGCCGTAAATGTCTGATTCGGTATCATCCTGTTTGATATAACCTGCGGCAACCCAGCTGCGCTGGTGCGGATGGATAATCGGTCCGGTGATTTTTCCGAGGCCCGAGACACCGGCGATGTCGGCAAGCCAAGTGCTGAAAAAATGCGACACACCGATAAATCCGAATGAATAAACCGAAGGTACGAGCACGGCGGCGTTGCCCGTCGCGAGTGCGGGTAACCCCACAGCAAGTATCAGAATAATCGAGACGCCCTCGGACACCATCAGATCGCGCGCGGCTTTGTAGTTGCCCGCGACAAAATGGCCGCTGCCGTGAAACAGCACTCCGGGTACAAACGCCGCGGCGATCGGCAAGATGCCGACGCGCGGTTCGGCGACTTCTTCGACAGGTTTTTCTAAGCTAACCGCCGGTGCAGGTTCCTTGGGTTTTGTGGTAACGCCTTTCGGCGGCGCAGCGAAGAGGCCGGCGCAGCAGAAAAAAAATACCGCCGTGGCTGCTTGGCGCTGCATAATATCGCAACAAAATAGCGATTCTTCAGGCGTACGGCAAAAAATGCGGATTCACTCTGTTTTCGCCTTGGCGCAAGATCGGCGAAAGCGGCCCTGCCGGTGATGCCCGAGTTGCCCGAAGTTGAGACGGTGCGTACATCGCTTGAGGGGCTCGTCGGGCAGAAACTTTCTGCAGTCAGCGTACGCGACCGCCGCCTGCGTTACAGGGTGCCGCCGAATTTTGGCGCTGCGGCGCTGGGTAAGAAACTTTTAGCACTTGAACGCACGGGCAAATACCTGCTGTGGAAATTTCCGGATCACCAATTCGTTTTTCACCTCGGCATGACCGGTAGGCTGTTGATAAACCAAAAAGAAGATTCGCCTTATCTGAAACTGCGTTTTGTTTTTTCGCGCGATAGCGTTGATTTCATCGATGTGCGTCGTTTTGCATTTGCACTCGAGGGGGCAGCTGTGTTGCCCGCATTGCCGCGCGGCATCGATGCTTTAGCGCTGAGGGTCAGTCATCTGCTGCAAAGCAAAATACGCAGCAGTACTTCCGCGATAAAAAATCTCTTGCTCGACCAGAGCATTGTCGCCGGCCTCGGCAATATCTACGTTGCGGAATTGTTATTCGACGCGGGTATAGATCCGCGTCGCCAAGGCAAGTCTCTCAGCGATGCAGAATTGAGCCGCATCGCCAAAGCCTGCCGGGCGGTGCTCAGGCGAGCGGTACGGGCAAAGGGCAGTAGCATCTCGGACTATGTCTATTCACTGCCCGGTGAAAAAGCATTTTCTACCGGCAGCTACCAGAAGCAGTTTCGCGTCTATAGCCGCGCGGGGCAAAGCTGCCCGCGCTGCAACAACCTGATAACAAAAATAGTGCAGGGTGGTCGTAGCACTTTTTTTTGCCCGCGCTGCCAGAGTTAAAAGTTAGAAAAGATTTTTTCCGCAGAAAACTGGCGTGCGCCGAGTACATCCCGGCACGCAGTCATCATTTCTTTCGAGCCGATGAGCAGCACCGTACCGAAAGATGAAATGTCGAGCGTTTCGAGCACCTGCTGCACATAGTTGCATTCGCTGCCGCGCGAGTAGGCTCGTAACTGGCTTACGCCCGCTTCTGCGGAGAGGCAGTCGAGATGCGGTACGACCGCAGCCTCGCGCGCACCATAAAGCAACGTGTCCCCGCGGTGGCCCTGCTTCAGGCGTTCGATAATTGCGGGGCGGATTGCGGAGATGCCCGTACCATGCGTGACGTAGAGATAGGGTTTTGTCTCCGCGAAATTGCTGGCAAAGCCGTTGCCCTGTGCCGCCGAAATTTCTACCGTAGCGCCCGGTTCGCTGAGCCTGCCTGCGAGCATCAGTTCTTTTTCGTCGGGATGCGAGGCGAGTGCGAGATACTTCACCTTTTCGTTTGCATCGGCAGAGTACTGTACATATTGCCCGGGCGAAAAACTGAACCCTCTCGGACGTTCGAGCTTTAATACGCTGAAGGCCGTAGCGTCGGTTTCATACGAGATCACGGCGACTTTGGTCATAACAGGTGAATATGCTTCTTGAACGCCTTTTCCAGAAATTGTGTTTCGTGGCCGCGCACATATTGCGTGAACTCAAAGAACACATCTTTCGAAACCGGTTTGGTCGCGTTATAACCTTCTTCAAATACGCGGTAAAGTTTTATCGCTCCTACGGTGCGCGCCGCCAGTGACACGGGCCGCATCACAACCCCTGCGAGCGGATGTTTGCTCAGCTCAAAAAAGGACTCTAGATTTTGTACGATCAGCTTAAGTTGTCTGACGCGGTCTTCAATCTTATTCGCCTTCCGGTAGAGTTGGGGGAGTTTTTTGAGGTCGACGTGTTCAATGCCATCGTGTTTCACGATATATTTTTTTTCCTTGCGTATCACGTCAGCCATCTGTTTGTCGAGTTCATCGGTGATTTCATTGAGCAGTAACAGGTTTTCAATGCGGTCGCGGCTTTTTTCTGACAACATGCCCTTGAAGCGGTTGTATGTTTTGACCGCCATCTCATCGCGTTCCGCTTTACCCTCAAGTGTATAGATACGCTCAAAGAAATAATCCGCCAGCGCGCGCGTCGATTCTTGCGCGAAGTACTCGTGATACGTCAGGTGAAATCGCCTGACATGAGTGTTGACCACAATCTGGTGGTAGGCATCGACCACCGGGTCAGTCCCGGTAGTAGAAAAGGCGGGTCAATCGGAAGATAATTCGCTTTGCGCAGCGCAGGCCAATCAGGAAATGCAGCGGCTTGCGCAAACTCTTCCGGTCGATCGGCTCGATACTTTTTCTTCTTTTGTTAATAACTCCGCTTGCGGCGGTGAAAGAAAAATTGCGTTTCACGCTCGTCCAGATAGACAACCGTACTTACCTTTCGGCGGCGAATCTGCGGCGGCTGCACCCTGAAATTGCGCTGCAGCACAATGACAAAGAAGATCAGGGCGAGATACGCTTTGGCAAGCGTATTATACTCTACCGCATCGACGAGGCCCAGTACCAGTCGCAGAGTGAATTGCGTGAGCTTGAAGAAAAGGGTGTGATCGAAGACGATGGGTTGTTCTTTTCGCGGGAATTCGTCGAAGAAATTTTAGGTGAACTCAGTCTGCCGGTATCGTATCGTTTTACGCAGGCGCATCTGATTATTGTCCGCGAGAAACAACGAGATTCAGGGCAGAAGCTTGATTTTATCATAATCGACGCCGGGCATGGTGGCAAAGATTCCGGTGCTTTGGGCTATTTTGACGCAGCGGAAAAAGACATCACGCTGTCATTGGCCAGGGCACTTAAAGACCAGCTGACCGCCGATTTCCCCAAAGTGAAAGTCTACCTGACGCGCAGCAACGATAGGTTTCTGCGGCTCGAGAGGCGCAGCGACATTGCCAATAAACAGAACGAAGGCAACCGTTTCGGTATTTTCATCAGCGTGCACTGCAATTCAACGCTGTCGCCGCGCGTGAAGGGTTTTGAAGTTTATTATCTCGCGCAAAATCACGAAAACCAGAAAATGCGCCAGCTGATGCTGCGCGAAAACTTGCGATTCGAAAAAAGCAGTTATATTCGCAAGCTGACCTCGCAATTGATGAACGCACAGATACAGCGTGAGAGCAAAACGCTTGCCCGGCATGCGTTTGCAGGGCTGTCGAATCGCCTTGACGGCATGATTAAACCGCGAAAAGTGAAGAAGGCGGATTTCGCGGTGTTACGCGGCTCGCTCATGCCGGCGATACTCATCGAAACCGGCTATTTGACGAACAGAGACGATTTGAAGAAGTTGCAAAGTGTTGCGTATCGTAAGGCATTTGCCGCCGGTGTTAGCCGGGGTATCGGGAGTTTTCTGAATGAGCTGGCAAAAGCTGAAAAATAAGCTGGCTCAGCCGTTCGTGGCCATCAATGACCGTGTTAACCGGTTTGTTACTTACCTGCAAAAACCCCTGCATCTGTTTCGTTTTGTGGCGATATTACTTGTTGTAGACTTTACGGCTTTTATGTCGCTGACGCGCTCGAGTTATGCGCAGATGCTGAACCCGGTCGCTTTTCTGTTTGTCGGTTCTGGCGAAGCGCAGGGAACAATGGAACTCTATTTTCCGCGCTCGTTGTCTCTGACAGGTATTGAAAAAATCTACCCTGAAGAAAACACACCAGCCGGCGCCGCTGCCGTCATCGTACCGGGCGCTCCTGACCGCAAAGGCGAAGAGCGTTTGCTCGACGATGCGCAGGTTGCTGGCGAAGTTATACTCATCAAAAAACGTATCTCTAAACCACGGCTGACCGATGCTGCAGGTAATCCGGTCGATAAGACCGAGGCAACTGCTCGGCGCGTGATTGCTGAATTGATCGCGGGCCCCAGCGGCGAGCTCGAAACGCTGAAGGCGCGCAACCTGCTCAAAGAACCGCTGTTTTTGCGCTCCGCATGGACGTACGAGGGCACCCTCTACCTTTCGACACAAAAATCGGTATGGGATAAAATGACTCCGAATGAGGTCAAAATCACGACATACTGCATCGACGAGTCGCTCAAAAAGAATATGCCCGGGGCTAAATTCGTGCTCCTCAAAGAATAGCATGGTACAGATCTCACCACAGGACATCGAAGCCGCGGCAAATTTTCTTCGCGCCAAAGTGAATTTTCCGCTACAGGCCGGCATCATTCTGGGATCGGGTCTTTCAGCTCTCGCCGAGCGCGCCGAAAAAAGTGTAGCCGTCCCGTATGGCAGCATTCCGCATTTTCCGCAGTCTACAGTCGAAGGCCATACCGGCCGATTCGTCGGTGGTTTCATCGAAGATACCTCTGTGCTCATGATGCAGGGCCGCGTGCACTTCTATGAAGGGTATCCGATGGCACAGGTCGCGATGGGTGTACGGCTGATGGCGGCACTCGGCGTGCGCACGATTATACTTACCAATGCGGCAGGTGCCGTCAATACGGCGTTTACCCCTGGCGACTTTATGCTGATACAAGATCACCTCAATCTGATGTTCCAGAATCCGCTCATCGGACGCCACTATCCCGAATGGGGTGAGCGGTTTGTCGATCAG
>JAEUSA010000232.1 GCA_016788945.1 Leptospiraceae bacterium | reverse complement strand
TTCAGCGGGTCGATCCAGTAATGCGGATTACCAAAGACATGAATATCTCCCATGGAACGGTCGACTGTGCCCGTCGGCACCTGAAGCAGCTTGATGCCTTTCCATGCAAAACAATACCCTTGCTGACCGCGCTGCACTTTCGTATTGCGCGCCTGATTGAGCAAAAGCGGAGTCCATGCCGCCTCGAGGTCGAGACCAACTTCGACAAATACATCTGCCCGGTTAACCTTCATGATGAAATCTGGCCGCGCCGAAACAAAGTGCAGATCGATATTGCCTTCGGTAAGACTTTCTACGTTCACGAGGTCGCCGCCAATTTCTTTGGCGATGCTGGCGAGATCGGTAGTGGTCGTGACGATTTGCAGCGCTGAAGCCTGCGTCGTCCAGACGGTCGTCGCGAGCAAGACAACGAACAATCCTGATATTTTTTTCACTCTGTTCTCCTCAAAACGTATGCGGCGGATGAAAGCCGAGTATATAGACCATCTGCAAGTACGCTGATAAATACGGATCATTCACACCGTCGGGTTGATAGTACTCGAGAGTCAGTCGAAACGTCGAGAACTCTGACGGATGGTAGGCAACCCACACAGAACTGGCGATATCTTGCGGATCGTAGGCAAGGCCGGTTCGGCTCGACAGTACGGAATAACGATTGAACAGATCGAAGCGATAGCCGATTTTCCAGAAGGTGAGAAACTGATAAGAGATAAAAGCGAACATACCGAATTTGTCTTCGGGTCGTGCAACCACACGCGTTTCAGAACGATAGAGCCCTTCGATGCCGATTTCGAGCGCGCTGATGCGATTTTTCTGCCATTTATAAGTGATATCACCGCCGAATGTCTGGTCAGCGTCACCTTTATCTTGTGTCGGCGAGTAATGCAGATATGTCACACCGACGAGAATGCCGGCATAACCGCTGATCGGCAAAAATTGTTTCACACGGCCGTTCAAAAGCGGCAGCGGCTTATCGGTGCCATCGTTGTGTGAGTGACCGAAATAACGGCCGTTAAAAACTCCGAACTTGATTTCTTGAAAAAAACTCCACGGTGCAAGCCATGAAATTTCGCCGCCGGTATCGAGAATGCCCTCGCCGATCGCGGGATCAATCATCTTCTTGTGCATCAGCGGCACGGTGGTAAAAGACCAATCGTGCTGGTGCCGGCGCATCATCCGTCCGCCATCAACAAACATGCGGCCGACCTTGGCGTGCAAGTTCCACGGCAGCGTGGTAAACTCGACAGAAATTTCATGAGGATCAAGTTTGTATTCACCCGCCTCGCGGTGCATCGCAAAGAGCACCATGCCCTGCAGCATATAGTCCACCGCGCCGGTAAAACCGAACTCCGCCGTACGTATGAACGCTGAATTCGACCCCTGTCTTTGCGAACCTAAATCTTGTTCGGCCATCGCATCGACCGCCACCAGAATATTAGGAAAGTTGACGCGGTCGGTAGCCATCGAGCCGCCCTGGTTTCCCCACCCTGCGGATATTTGCCCGGTCTGCTGCGTCGGCAGAGATACGGGAGCCGGTACATTTTTTTCCGCGCGCTCGAGCTCCTCAGCGATTTTTTTTTCGTCATCGGCGTCGCTGGCTTCTTCGGCAAGAATGAAGCTGCCCGGAAAAATAAACGCGGCGACCGCAATGGCTTTAAGAAGTTTTAGCGAGCGCATCGATCTTCCGCAGGCAGCCCTTATTGATAAAATAGTCTCAATTACAAGTACTAAATTAATCCCGCAACGTCAAGCCGTCACAACCCGCTGGTGCGCGCGGCCTTGACCGTAATCGCCGAAGTGGTCGCTTTGTCCGCTTTGTATAGCACCTTCGTTCCGGTCGGATCACCCGTGTTGGTAAAACAGGTGCCCGTGCCACCACAGGCTGTCATTCCGCTGCCATAATTTGCCGACGATCGCGCGTCGTGGTTTCCGGCACTCGCATTCTGTTCATTGCTGTTGAACTGTGCGTTTCCCCATTGCCCCGCTGTGATGGTATTGCCGCAGGTGCTTTTCCAAAAAACAATATGGTTCGGATTCTCTGTTGAATGAATGTCAAAACACCAGCTCTGGCCGTCACTCGTGTCAAACGTCGCCGAGTCCATTGCCTGAGCCGTGCCAAGGCGCGACAAACGCACTTTGCCGCTTGTTCCACCGGTAAAAGCGAGTTTCCAACCCGAATTTTCAGAAACATCTGCGGCCTTGGCAATAACTTCCAGAGTTTGGCCGGAACTTATCGCGACAGAATCAAGATAAATACTGAAGTCATTGGTCGCGGTCACTGTCGCGTTAAAACAACTCGACGGTAATTCATGTAGTGCCCCGTCTGCCGTGAGTACACAACCTGTTTTCGGTTCAATCGTCTGCGTGCAGCCGACAAGCATTGCGAGCGCTACCGCAATAATCACGGATAATTTAATTGGTTTCATGGAATATCCTCCCTGCTGTTTCAGAATTTATAGGTAAGCTGCACTATCGGCGATGCCATAAACGGGCCCGCAGAATAACTCTGTGCTGTTGTTGTGAACTTGTCATCCACGCTGATGAATGCATATGAAAATTGCAGATAAGCGCCGGCGACGAGTTGTGGAGTTAGCGGGTAATCATAACCAACGCGCGCAGAAAATAACGGCGCGACTTTTGCTTTTACACTCGCCTGCACGTACGCCGTGTTTTCCGCCGTGATAACGGGAATCGCAATGCCTGCCCCGGCGGCAGCGTACAAACCGTCAAAAATTTCGTAGCGGTACAGCAGCTGCAAGCCTATCTGTGCGAGGGAGTATTTATAATTCACGCCTGCCGTATTCGAGATATTTTTGTATAGCGTCGCATAGCTGGCTTCAAAGCCGACCGCATTCGCGCCGTTGCCAAACCAACCCGTGGCGCCGAAAGCGGGTGAGCCGATGGTTGCCTTCTGTCCGATGCCGGCATTAGCACCATAAGATTCAAATTCTCTGGTGTGAGTACTTTTGACGATGCCGACACCAATGCCACCCCATGCGGATAGCGAAAATTTCGCATTTTTAAACCCAAGCGAATCGGCATTCGCTTCGGGAGTCTTCGTTGTCGGCGCGTTTTGCGCCTGCAATGCGAGAGCGCCCGACACGAATGCCATGAAAGCGAAATTGATCATTTTTGTCATCGATTACCTCCATTCACTGCAGTATCAAAGTTGTTTTTGGTCTTCAAGATATCACCAAAGAGCGGAGCGTCGTGTCAACCATTATTGATAATAGATTTTCATTATTATTTAGAAATCCTATCCCGCTGCGCTCCACTATGTTATTCTATCAAAATCTATAGGATTTATGAACCAAAACCTTGACGCGTAATGTGGTGTTCGGGTTCCGCTGGCGCATTGATTAGCAGACTTAAATATCCTTTTTTCTACCTGCTCACGCTGGCGGCCCTCGCCGCCTTGCTCGCGTTTGTTTTTCTCAAAGGAGAAAGATTAGAAATCGGGCGCCACGTCGTGGCAGCCAGCACCGACAAAGCAATCTGGGATCAATTCCGCGAGGCATTCAAGGCCAGCCTACACCACCCGATCGCCGTTTTTTTGGCGCAGATTGCAGCAATCATTCTCGTAGCGCGTTCGCTCGGCTGGCTGTGCCGACGCATCGGACAACCGGCAGTTATCGGTGAAATTGTCGCCGGTATTCTGTTAGGGCCATCTCTTATGGGCTGGGTTGCGCCGGAATTCTCCAAGGCGCTATTTCCACCGCAATCATTTACCTATCTGCAGTACTTAAGTCAAGTTGGGCTAATACTGTTCATGTTTGTGATCGGCAGCGAACTGGACTTAACAACGCTCAG
>JAEUSA010000207.1 GCA_016788945.1 Leptospiraceae bacterium | reverse complement strand
ACTTGCCTGAAAAAACCGAGATTTTTCGCAGTCTGTTTTCGACACAGGATAAGTTATGGGATGCTTTTTCTGGAATACATCGGCGGTACTTTGAGCAAAATATACCCGGAACCACAGTCGCTGATGGCAGGCTTTACGCAGATGCGGCCCGGGCCTACAAAGAATCTCTTTTAAGCACGGCTCAAGTGGCCGTTGATGTGATGAAGGAAAAGCTCGAGAACCGGGCCACGTCGCTCCAAGTCAAACAATGGAGTACCATTCTTCTGGCGCTAATTCTAACTTTGTTTTCAGGATTCGTTGGCTGGTATGTAATGCGGCAAATCTCCAGATCCCTTGAACAGGCGATAAGCGTATCAGAGAGTCTTGCCGGGGGGAATTTTGAAGCGACGATCACGGTTAAGACCAACGACGAAATCGGTGCGTTTCTGCAGTCGTTGCAGATCATGAGCGAACGTTTGCGCGGTGTACTGCGCCAGGTACACCAGAGTGCATCAGAAATTTCGCTGGCCGCGCAACAGGTGGCAAGCACTGCAGAACTGTTGAACAACGGTGCAATGGACCAGGCAGCGCATGTCGAAGAGACCGGTGCGGCGCTCGGCGAAATGGCCAACCTGATTCAGAGCAATGCACGCAACGCGGTTGAAACCGACAATACGGCAAGCGCGGCAGTCAAAAATACACAAATCGGCGCAGATAACGTTATGCGTGCGGTCGAATCGATGAAGGTCATCTCTGACCGCATTCATATAGTACAAGAGATTGCGTCACAGACAAACCTGCTCGCGCTCAATGCAACAATCGAAGCCGCGCGCGCCGGCGAACACGGACGTGGGTTTGCGGTTGTCGCCACCGAAGTCGGTAAGCTCGCCGATACCAGCGGGCAGGCAGCAAAACAGATTCAGGTCTTGCTCAAAGAGAGCTCCGCCATTTCAGAAAGTGCTGCATCGTCGCTCTCGCTCATCACCACGAGCATGCAAGACACCGCGCATAAGGTCGTCGCGATTCGCCAGGCTTCAGAAGAGCAAGACCACGCCGCGAAACAAATCAGTGAAAGTATGTCACGACTCAACCAGACGACCGAACAGACGGCATCTGCTGCTGAAGAGTTGGCCGCGACGGCCGAAGAGATGAGTTCGCAGACATCGACATTGCTCGAGAACCTGAAATTTTTCAGGTTCGGCGGCGAACACGAAGAGTTTTCAAAGCATTATTCGGCGGCCAATGCCGTAAAAGCGATGGCGGCGGCGCAGGCTGGCGGTCGCGATACCCTGCAAAAACGCGGCCGGCAGTCGCCGCGCAGTAAATCGACAACGGAAGAATTTATCGTTTCTTCAGGCGAATACGAAAAATTCTAAGTTGCAGATCGCTACAGTGCGTCTGCGGCGCTGATAGATAGAAACACTCACGCCATCCGCTATAACATCCTTGTCGCGGCGAACCTCGGTACGTCCATGTACCATGGCGCTCGAGATCAGCATGCAAGGCCGCACGGCGGTCGTAAAAATCAACCATAACGCGGCTAATACGCTCACCTCAGAGAGTTTCGAAGGCTTTCGCGACACACTGAAAAAATTCGAAAACGATGACAATGTCCGAGTTGTAATTTTCACCGGTAACGATTCGGGCTATTTCTCGAATGGTTTTGAACCCGCGCTGTTTCTGGGGCAATCGTACGAGTATAATCTGCAAGTTTGTCAATTGGTGAATGAAACTGCACTGTACTTTTTCTTTTTTCCAAAACCGATTATTGCCTGCTTGAACGGGCATGCGATGGGTGCCGGCGCCGTGTTTGCGCTTTTTTCCGATTGGCGGTTTATGGTACAGGCAAGTACAGGAGTGGGCGGTCGCACGGATGCGGCAAAGCCGGCGACGGGCAATGCGCGCATCGGTTTTCCCGAGGCGCTTTTGGGTATGAACTTTCCAGCGTTTGTCGCGCGTTATATGCAAGATCTGATTGGGGTCATGGCCACGCGCGATATACTTTTTGGCGGCAAATCGCTTAAGGCCGCCGAAGCGCTCGAGATCAAATTGATCGACAGGGCATGCTCTGAGAGCGAGCTGATGGCCGAGACTTTGAAATTCGCCGAAAAATTGGGTAAGAGCCCGCTGCAGACGCTGATAGGTATGAAGCGCGCACGCACCGAACTTTACCGTACGGTATTTGAATCATTGCGCGAAAATGACGCTGCCGAACTGGCAAAAATCATGACGAGCCCGGTCACGCAAGAGGGCCTACGCTCGATTGTGGAAAAGCGGAGACCACGATGGTCGTGATCCGCGCCGCACACGAGGTGCGTCATCGCGCGGATCGGAGACCGCGATTTGATAATTGATTTTTTGTGATGCGCGCTTAGCGCGCTTCACAAAAAATCTCTCATTAAGGGGAAACATGGGAAACAGGCAAGACGATAAACGGGTAGCGATATTATCATCAGGCGGCGACGCCCCTGGCATGAATGCAGCAATAAGGGCGTTTGTGCGTGCTGCTCTTTGGGAGCGCTATCAGGTGTTCGGCATTCAAAACGGCTATGAGGGATTATTGGCCAATGAAATACGCGAGCTGACTTCACGCGATGTCGGTCTCATCATTAATCAGGGCGGCACATTTCTTGGTACTTCGCGCTCCGACGAGTTTCAAACACAACCGGGCTTAGAAAAGGCCGCGCAGATTCTGGCAAGCCGTAATATTGATTCGCTCTGCGTCGTCGGCGGTGATGGTTCATTTCGTGGACTTACGGAACTCAGCAAGATTTTTAAAGGGCAGGCGGTGGGAATTCCCGGTACGATCGACAATGATATTCCCGGCACCGAATATACCATTGGCTTCGATACTGCGGTGCAGACCGCTGTCGAAGCGATCGATAAACTGCGCGATACGGCGCTTTCGCATGGACGCGTTTTTTTCGTTGAAGTCATGGGCCGCAAGGCCGGTCAGATCGCGCTTTCCGTAGCGCTTGCCTGCGGCGCCGAAGACGTCCTTATACCTGAAGAGCGCGTGGATATTGATGCATTTGCCGCACGGCTTGAAGCGGCACGAAAAAAAGGTAAACGCTTCGGCATTGTCGTCGTCGCAGAAGGTACCAGCATTGAAGGCCTTGAGACCGACAGGGCGAAAAAAATACGCGCTTCTGCACCAGACCCCTCGGTAAAGGCAGTCGTCGCCGCCGAAGAGTCGCCTGCTTTTACTTGGGCAGAAATATTGCGTCCCAAAATCGGTATGAATATCCGCGTGTCGATACTCGGCCATATTCAACGCGGTGGAACGCCCACGTCCTTTGATCGCATTTGGGGTACGCGCATGGGCGAAGCGGCGGTACGTTTTCTCAAAAACCGCATGACCGGCATCTTTACCGCGCAACGAGCCGGGCATGTGGTGCCTGCATACCTCAGCGAAGCGACGCAGGGCATCAGGGCAGTTGAGCCCGAAATGGTTCAATTGATGCGTGTGATGGGTATGTGAAATTGAGAATCATTATCAATTAGGATTGACGCATTGTCCTGACAGGGCAACCGCGGCCATGGAAATCCATAGCTACGACAAAATCGGTGTTCCTTTGGCTTCGGGCAATAATGCGAGGGCAGATTTATTCGCTTGTGGGCATATTGTGGTGACCCTCGCGAATATGCGGCTTGCCTTTAGTCGCGAAGACTTTCTTGAATTTGCCGAAACTCTCTACGGTGCGCGGCAAACGCTTTCACGGCGCGAAACCGAGTACCGCGACTGGGGTCTTTTTTATTAGTCTATTGCCGAAAGCGCGAATGTATGTTGTGGCAATACCCTGTTGAAAATCCGGATTTACAGCGCAGAGGGGCCAAAACCTTGCTCATGGAAGGCGGTGTTAAGAGCCGACCTTAAGGAAACCCACCATGCCCGAAGCCATTGATCAGGTCCGTCTCAATTTTAACCCGCAGATGATGCTGGCGTTGAATATCATTCTCGCCTTTGTGATGTTCGGAGTCGCGCTCGATCTCAAGATTGCCGATTTCAAAATTGCCTTTCGCACGCCGAAGGCGCTGGCGATTGGCCTCATCGGCCACCACATTCTTTTTCCCGCAGGCACCTACTTGCTAATTCTTGCCCTCAACCCGCTGCCATCCATCGGTCTCGGTATGTTGCTGGTCTCATCATGTCCCGCGGGGCATATATCGAACTTTTTTACGCACCGTGCGGGCGGTAACACAGCGCTATCGGTTTCGATCAGCACGCTTTCGACAGTGGGAGCCATCTTTATGATGCCGCTCAACGTCGCCTTCTGGGCGAAACAACATGCGGGCATGAGTGCCGTCATGCGCGATTTTTCTCTGAACCCGCTCACGATGCTCGTCGACGTCTCCTTATTATTGGGCATTCCGCTCGTGCTCGGCATGTTGATTGCGTATAAATATCCGGTGCTGGCGCATAAAGCCTTGAGGCCGATGCGGATTTTTTCCTTGGTAGTGTTCGGCGTTTTTGTAGCGGGAGCACTTGCGGCGAACTGGAAATTTTTTGTAAAGTACGGACCAATGGTCGTCGGTGTGGTATTCTTGCACAATGCAGGAGCGCTCGCGAGCGGGTATTTTCTCGCCCGGTTGACGGGGTTGCCCGAGCGTGATCGGCGGGCTGTCGCGTTTGAAACCGGCATCCAGAACTCGGGCTTAGGGCTCGTGCTGATTTTTAACTTTTTCGGCGGTCTCGGTGGTATGGCAATTGTCACGGCATGGTGGGGCATCTGGCATATTTTTGCCGGCATGGGTCTCTCTACGTTTTGGATGAAGCGTAAGGTGCAACCTGAAACCAAGCCATGAAACCGGTCAATGTTCTCGTCACCGGTGCTTCGGGCTACCTCGGAAGACAAGTTGTCGCCGGACTAGCGACGCTCAGACGCAAAAAGAAAATCGGCGTTATCGTCGCCGCCGATGTGCGCCCGGTGAGTGATGCAGATCGACTAACCGGCGTTACTTATGCGGTGAGCGATATTCGCGAGCCGGGGTTAGAATTTGTTCTTAAAAAGAACCGCGTGCACACGGTCGTGCATCTTGCGTCGATTGTTACACCGGGAAAAAAAAGCGACCGTAATTTTGAGTATAGTGTCGACGTCGAAGGGACTCGCAATGTGCTCGATGCCTGCGTTAAAGCCGGTGTGCGGCACATCGTTATTTCGTCCAGCGGGGCGGCGTACGGTTACCATCCAGACAATGCGGAATGGCTCAGCGAAACAGATCCCGTTCGTGGTAATTATGAGTTTGCCTATTCATGGCATAAGCGCCTTGTCGAAGAAATGCTTGTTGAATACCGCCAGCGCCACAAAACGCTGAAACAGACAATTTTCCGCATCGGCACAATTCTTGGCGCTACGGTGCGCAACCAGATAACCGACCTGTTCGAGAAACCCCGTCTGATTGCCATTCGCGGTTCGCGCAGCCCCTTTGTGTTCATCTGGGATCAAGACGTAGTCGGTGTGATGCTGCGGGCAATCGTCAGCGGTAAAGCGGGTATATACAACGTTGCCGGTGACGGAGCGCTGTCAATCCGTGAAATTGCGCAACGACTTGGTAAACGTGTCGTCAACCTACCGCCTTCGCTCTTACGCGCGGCACTCTGGCTGCTGAAGCGTCTGCGTTTGACGCAATACGGCCCCGAGCAGATCAACTTTCTGCGTTATCGTCCCGTGCTGGCGAACCGCAGACTGAAAGAAGAGTTTGGTTACGTTCCGCAAAAAACATCCGCCGAAGTTTTCGAATTTTGGAAGGCTTCCCGCGCCGGCGGGCGGCAAGAAAAGGTAACTTTGCCTAATACCACGGCGAAACATCGTGTAGGATAGGAGAAAGCATGCAGCTCATCAAGACAACAACGCTATTCACGACTTTGTTCTGGATGGCAATGCCTGCCTTCGCTTCTTCGGTAACGGTAACCGATGCCGCTGGTAATCCTCTCGCAGGGGTTATGGTTACACAGAGCGCAGAAGCTCCGACGCCGATTGACAAATCTGACAACGGCTACCCACAACCGAACAAGCCCTATACCGTCGACATCGATGTGACGCGCTTTACGGATAATTCAGGCAGGGCAACATTTGTTCCGCGCGCGGGTAAGCTTCACCTGCGATTGCGCAAACCCGGTTATAAAGATTTCGAAACGACGATGGAAGGCAAGAGCGTAATCAGGCAGGCATTACAAAAAGAGACCGATGCGAATCGCCTCGCTGATACTAAGCCCGCGAATGCCTGGCTGGGCGCACTTGACCTCGGGAGTAATGCAGATACGCGCATTCATTTCCAGATGCAGTGCGGGTTCTGTCACCAACAGGGGAACGTTTTTCTGCATCGCGAAAGATCTGCGGCCGAGTGGAAATCGGCAATCGATCGTATGATCCGTTATGGCTCGCGCCTGCCGACAGCATTGCAGAAATCAATGCCCGAAACCCTACACGCCGGATACAAAAAATTGCGCGAGCACCCTGAACTCGTCGGACCTCTGCAAAACTGGGGCGGCGATCTGGCCGGCATCGAAATCACAGAATGGCCAGTCGGCGATTCGCTTTCGCAGATGCATGACATGCTGGTGGGCAAGAACGGCCTTGTGTACGTTGCAGATAATATTCAGGACCGGTTGTATGAGGTCGACTATCAGCGCAATATTGTCAGCGTTTACAAGATTCCGCACCGCAGGTTTGATTTTTCCGGCGGACTGATCGCGGGACGTTTGAAAGATTTTCCCCGGCACGACAGCACGTCGAACGCGCACTCTTTGGCGGTTGCGGCTGACGGGCATATCTTCATCACTCCATCTGCGCAACGGCGGTTGATTGAGTTTGATCCAGTGAGCAAAGAATTTGCGCTGCATGAAATGGCAGATGGCTTTTACCCACACACAATACGCATCGATGGGCGGGATGATGTCTGGTTTACGCTCGCGCTTTCAAACCAAGTTGCGAAATTTGATCGCCGCGCCAAAAAATTCACGCTCTATGATTTGCCAACGCGCAGCTTTAAAGAACGGATGACGGTGTTTTTCATCGGTTCAATCTTTAAACTCATCAATCTCGGTATTCCATTGCCGAACTGGCTCGCGATCGACGACATTTCATCGGGTACTCCTTTGCCTTATGGCATCGACATCACGCCCGACGGTAAGGTCTGGTTTTCGCGACTGCATACGCGTGAGATAGGTTTTGTTGATCCGCAGAGCGGGCAAGTGACAATGATCGCGACACCGTTTGCCGGCCCTCGTCGTCTGCGCTCCGATGCCGAAGGAAATCTGTGGATTACCTCTTTCGGCGAATCGAAAATTGCGCGTTACGAACCGAAGTTTGGTAAGTTTACGCAATTCGATCTGCCTGTATTGCCCAAAGGCAGCGAGACACCGTATGCGCTGCACGTCGATAAGCTGCGCCAAGTTGTCTGGGTGACCGGGAATCAGTCTGATTCCGTTTTTGCTTTTGATATCAAGAAACAATCCTGGAAACAGATTCCGCTACCGAGACGCACAACATTCACGCGCGATTTTGAGATTTTGCCCGACGGCAGTGTATTCACTTCCAATTCCAATTTTCCCAGCTGGCACGTCGAGGGGGCACAACCGACGCTGATCCGCATTGTGCAGAAATAACATGCGCGGCAACGCAGCATTCTTTGTTTCCTGCTTGCTCGCCTTTACCGGCGGGCACATGGTCAACTACTCGGTCATCATCTATGCGCAAGAAGTGTTGCGCTCTGATCTTCTCGCAGGCCTCGGTTTCGGCCTGTGTTTCTCGCCGCCGCTTTTGTTGGGTTGGTATGCGGGCGTGCTCTGCGACCGGTTGCGCCCCGTTTATATTATTCATTTCGCGCAAGGTGCTTTTATCATTGCAGCAGGGTTACTCGCCATAGGTCACCTGACGGTCGAACAAGCACAAGACCGGGCGGCATTTGTTCTCACGGCGGCTTTTTTCGCCGGGGTGGGTTGGTCGTTTGTTGCCCCAGCGCGTATGACGACGCTGGCTCAAATTAGTTTACCAGCCGATCTCAAACGGGCTTCACTTGTTTTTAATTTGCTCGTCATGCTCGGTTTCGGCCTGGGCCCGCTCGCGATTTCATTGTGTCGCCGTCTCTCGGGCTGGCCTGCCGTTTTTGCCGTGGCTGCAATACTTTTTGTTTCCGGGTCGTTGCTTTTGATCGGTGTTCAAACCCGTGCAACTCACATTCAGCACAAGTCGGTACTCGAAGAAATTTCTGAAGGTTTGCGCTCTGTGCGTGGCAACGCGCTGGTGGCGGAGTTATTACTCATGGCGATTTTCTGTTTTATGCTGATGGGGCCTATGCAGGTACTTTTACCCAGACTCGCGACGAAAGAACTGAATTTTTCCGAGTTGGGCCGCGGGGCTTTTTTGGGAACTTTGGCCCCCTCACTCATTATCGGCGGGCTGCTCTGTCTGTTTATTATCAGCCGCGTGCCGAACGGTAAAACTATCTTTGCGGCTTCGTTGTTTTCGGGTCTACTTTTTGCGCTGCTGAGCATTGCGGCGCAACCATGGGCTGCGGTGCTTTTGCTCGCCGCTGTCGGCATTCTCGGTGGTGTTGCGGTGAGCCTCATCGTCGCGGGGCTTCAGACGCATGCCGAAGAGCGAGTACGCGGTCGTGTACTCAGTATGTACACGATCATCACGCAGGTTGTTCCCGCAGCGTCAGGACTCGCCGCGGGTGTGCTCTCGCACACATCGGGTGTGAGACAGGCAATTTTGATCTGCGGGTGTATTCTTGCAGCTTTTGCAGTAGTTAACTTTGGCTGGATGCGCACCCTGCGCGCATATCGGGGACACTGATCGCATGCGGCAATATCAAGGCAAAGTTGTTGCAATCACCGGAGCCGCGAGCGGTATCGGTGCCGCGCTCGTGGCTGAATTTTCGCGCCGCGGCGCGATCGTAATTTTGCTCGATCTCGACCCAAAGGCGGCCGCGCGAGTCAGCGATACGCTTGGCCTCGATCGTGATAAATCCGCCTGTTTCAAAATGAATGTCGCCGACAAGCGCAGCGTCGACACGACATTCAGACAGGTGTTGAAGCGCTTTGGGCGAATCGATGTGCTCGTCAACAATGCAGGCATCAGCCATATCAGTAAATTCGCCGAAACGGAACTGAGCGTTCTCGAAAAAGTCATTCAGGTGAACCTGATGGGTACGATTTATTGTACGCGCGCCGCCATAGCTTCTCTCATTGCCAGCCAAGGCCAAATCATTGCGCTTTCAAGTATCGCGGGTTTTTCACCGCTATACGGCCGTACAGGTTATTCGGCCAGCAAGTACGGATTGCATGGTTTTCTGGAAACATTGCGCAGTGAGGTGCGTGAGCACGGTGTCGACGTATTACTGGCGGCACCGGCATTTGTTAGAACGAATATTGAGAAGAATACGCTCAACGAGCAGGGCAAGGTTTACGGGAGCAAAAAGGCGCTCGCAGGCAAGGTGTTGACCCCTGAGTTTGTAGCCCAGCAGATTGTGCGTGCAGCCGAGCGGCAAAAACGGCTGGTATGCATTTCCCCGATGGCTAAAACCGCACGCTTCGTTTCCAAATTTTTTCCCGCGCTGTACGAGAGGCTGATGTATCGGAAGATCATCCGTGAGTTTGTGAAATAAGAAAATCCGCTGAAGCCGGAATCAGATGCGCGAATTCTGTAATTTTCTCGCTGCGCACCAACGGCGCGCACACAGCATAAAGGTAATCCTATAGATTTTGATAGAATAATATAGTGTAGCGCAGCGGGATAGGATTTCTAAATAATAATGAAAATCTATTATCAATAATGGTTGACACGACGCTCCGC
>JAEUSA010000163.1 GCA_016788945.1 Leptospiraceae bacterium | reverse complement strand
TGGCGACTTACCAGCTGCCGCTTAAGCTCGTCGTACAGAATTTTTTCACGTTATTCGGCACACTGAGCGGCATAGTGATGCTGCTTGCGCCACTTGTGGGGTTGGGGTTATTTTTCGTGCACCGCGCGAGCTTTTATGCCTTTGTCGCCCACAGCGCTTTAGTGATCGTCGATAATCTATTCAAACTTTTGCAATCCGGCGGGGTATACCAGGGGTCGCTTTTGGCCGGCAGTCTGGTTTTCATTGCGATTATCGGCTACGTGTTGCAGCGCGACTTTCGGGCACCGTATTTTCAGGCCCTGCCGCGCAGTTGGCGCGAAGGGCGTCGCATCGCCATACACCACTATATTACTGTTGCCGGGCAGCAATATGAAATCGATGATCTTTCAGCCACCGGTTGTTTTATGCATGGCGAATTGCCGATTCTTGCTGTCGGCGAGAAGGTCGACGTCGAGCTTACCATCGCCAATGAAGGCATTGCCATTCGCTGCCGCGGCGAGGTAATGCGCAAAAACCCGTCGGGCATGGGCCTCCGGTTCATCGGCATCGACGCACCGGGGCGTTCGGCAATACGCCGCTTCTTCAAGCACAAGTTTCCGCTGCGCTACCGCGTCGACCATCCAGGGGTGCTCGTTACCGGAGAAACGCGTGACATCACCATCGTCGATATGTCGAGCGGCGGCTGCTTTATTGCAACGCCACCCGCACATCTGCATGTCGGCGAAAAATGTTATATCAGGCTTGTATTGGGTGAAGAGCATTTCGAAATCGCCGGCAGAATTGTCTGGACAAATTCCGGGGAATTCATTAAACCTCACGGCGCCGGCATCGAATTCAGCGGCACGCAGCGCCGTTTGATGCGGGTGCTGAGCCGCGTGCGGCCAGGTCTCGAGCTGACACGCTAGTCAGGCCGCAACCGTGATGCGGTCACGACCGCCGCGCTTTGAATCGTAGAGCGCTGCATCGGCGCGCGCAATCATTTCTTCAAGGCTCTCTTTTTCCGCAGCACGATAACCGGCAATACCCATAGACGCGGTACTGCTGATCGGCTCAGGTACTTCGAACGGCGAGGAAGCAATCGCATCGCGTATACGACGGGCAAGAAACAGTGCCGACTGCGTCGACTGGTGCGGGCAAACGATCAGCAGCTCTTCTCCCCCGTAGCGCGCCGCAAGATCAGACTGCCGCAACTGCCGGCGAATGCGCATACCATATTCCGATAGGACCTTGTCACCCGCGAGGTGGCCGTATGTATCATTGAGTTTCTTAAAATGGTCAATATCGAGCATAATAATCGATAGATCATGACCATAGCGCTCCGAACGGTACATCTCTTTGAGAATGCGCGGCTGCGCCGCCTGAAAATGGTAAAGACCGGTGCGCGCATCAAATGTCGCGGCCTGCATCAGGCGCGCATTCTCGAGGGCGGCGCCGAGCACGAGGCCAAGATGCTGAAAAAAATACATGTCATCCGGAGCATACGCGCCGTGTTTCTGTTCGCCCATGATCAGAAAACCGCAGAGTTCATCTTTGCTGTAACACGGCACAATTAGCTCGGGCGAAGCTTCGCTGAGCGTCGCCACCTCTGCCTGCACCCCGGCCGGCAAATCAGAGGGCTGCGCAGGTTCACGCCTGATGGCGAAAAACTCGGCTAACGGACCGTCGTCGGCGATGTGCAGCGGCAGCGGTTCGCGACCACCGAAACTTTTTTGCATGGTAAAATTGCGGTGTGATGCCTCTCGTTGCATGAACAGGAACATTTTTTCTGTGTGAAAGTGTGCATAGATGGTATCATGTACCGCATCGAGAATATTGTCGAGCGTCAGCGCCGAATTAATCGCGAGTGAAAGATCGAGCAGCGCGGTGACGCGTATCAGCTTGAGCTGGTTGTCTGGCATTTATCGGTTAGGCATGCAGACGTTGCAGGCAAACGACGGTGAGGTCGTCGTTGACCTCTGCCCCTTGCCTGAATTGGTCGACATTCTTGCGCAGCTCGGCAACGACCTGCGTCGCGATGTCAGCCCCGCCGGCTTTGTTGAGCGTCGCGGTCACGCTTTCAACCATACGGTCGGTTTCGTACTGCACATTTGCCGGGTCCATGGCTTCGGTAATGCCGTCAGAATAAATGAGCAGTGTTTCACCGGGTTTGATATCGAGTCGGTGCACGCGGTATTCCATATCGTAGCGTAGACCGAACGCCGTTCCACTCTGGTGCAAGAGTTCTGCGTTAATTTTGCCATCCACCTCGCGAAAAATATAAGGTGGATTATGACCGCAGCTGACATAATGCATTCTGCCTGTTACGGCGTCGAGGCGTGCGATGAACGCGGTAACGAAGGTGCCGGTGATCAGATTCTGCCGCATGAAGTTGTTCAACTGAAACGCCAGTTCACCGAGGGTATCATAAAGCGGCGAAAGCAACTGAAGCGCTGCGTGAAAGTTCGAGACGATGAGTGACGCCGGAATACCTTTGCCGGCGACATCGGCGACGATAATATCCATTTTCACATTACCGGTGCGATCGACATGATTGATAAACTGAAAGTAATCGCCACCGACATCTTGCGCGGGTATTGTCTGTCCATAGAGAGAATAACCGCGCATCGACGGCATGCCGTGCGGCAGCGATTGGCGCTGAATATCGGCCGCAAGATGTACATCACGCTCGAAAGCTTTTTTCGAGAGCGCATCGCGGTGCAACAGCGAGGTCTCGATCGCCATCGCGGCCTGACTTGAAAAGTTGAGCATCAACCTGACATCTGCTTCATTGAAAGGCTGGCCCCCGGCCTTGTTCATCAACTGTACGGTGCCTTTGATTTCACCGCGCAGTTTGAGCGGCACGCAGAGATAAGATTTTGTCTCGCCGCCGCGCGTAATGTCGACTTCTTTGTAAAACCGTGAATCGCTCTGAATATCATTCTGGTTCACATATTCGCCCGTCTGCGCAACATAACCTGAAATGCCCTTGCCGAGCGGAACGCGTATACTTTTGAGCAAGTCTGCCTTTTCATCGGTGGTTGCGGCAAACTCGAGCACTTGGTCTTGTTTATTGATAAGAAAAATGGAAGCGATTTCGGCACCCGACAGCGTGCGCATTTCCTGTAGCACCAACCGCAAAACTTCATCGTAATCGAGGGTCGAAGAGAGCACCTCGTTGATCTGAAACAGCGATACATAACGTGTGAGCTCCGCCTTAAGTTGGGCTTCTGTAGCGGAGGCGATAAACTGGGTAATCTCTTTGGTCATGGCGCTGACGCGGCATCACACGGCATCCGCGCCCGGCGACAAGTGCTTTCGTTGTCGGCAATCGGGGCCTATTCACCCCGCAAGAACTACTCTACCCCAGCAACAAGATAGGCCTTATGCCCGCGCCATTGGATGGGAATAACAAAGGTCGGTACACGAGTGGGCATATCGACTCCATCGGGCTTTCCGGTGACGACAACAGGAACGGAAATTTGAAAATCGTTGCCAAATGCATCGGATGCATTACCTGAGATTGTATTCGCGATTTCACCGATCATATCTTTGCGCGCCTCAATAGACTTGTCTTCCATACCCGAGTACGCGACACTGACTTCATCGACCATCGCGTAGGTGCAGGTAACAAAAATTCCGCCCTTGCGCTTACCCGTAAGCCCGATTATACCCGTAATTTCACTGATAAATTGATTTCCTTCCTTTACATAAGGCACCCCGACCGTTACGACATCCGGGCCTAATCGGTTAAAAAAATTGGAAACCCCGTCGACAAATGTTTTCAATTCTGTTTCTTTCATCTATGTTCTCCCTTTTTACTGCGCATTCATCACTTCGGTGAAAGTCTGCACGATCTGCGCTTCGCTGAATGGCTTCACTATATAGGCCTTTGCGCCGCCATTCAGCGCCTGCACGATCATATCTTTGCTGTTGACTGCCGAAATGATCACGATTCGCGCGGCGGGATTAATCGCGAGAATCTTCTGCATCGCATTCAGGCCATCCATTTCGGGCATGGTAATGTCGAGCGAAACCATATCCGGTTTGAGCTCTTCAAACATCTTCACCGCTTCTTTGCCGTTGGTTGCGCTACCGACCAGTTCGAGTTTCATTTGGCCCATAAATTTTTCCAGAATCCGCCGCACCATCATCGAATCATCAGCAATCAAAATCTTCATAAGCACTCCTTGACTTATCTCTTCCCGTTACTTCAGATTTT
>JAEUSA010000141.1 GCA_016788945.1 Leptospiraceae bacterium | reverse complement strand
GAGCAGACTCTCATCGGCGGACTGCAAACGGCGCGCGCCTCATCACCCGACGTGTATCTGCAGCTGGCGGCTATCGCGCACGCCTACTGGAAGTTTGCCAACGAAAATCGGGAGCGCCACAGGCTGATGTTTACGGGTGCCGGTGGCAGGCTCTACCGCAAGGCGTTTCCGACTTTGCCGCGGTCTTACCGGGTTCTGCTTGAAACCGTACGCCACGGCGTCGACACGGGAGAGATACCCTATACACGTGAAAGTTACCCTGCGATTGCGCGCACGATGTGGGCGTGGATGTATGGGCTCATCGTGCTCGATCTCAATGGCATGATGCGTTACCCTCAGGGCGTCGACCCAGTCGAAGAGGGCATCGTGTTTCTCACGCGCATGCTGAGGGGCGGTGAACATCCGAAGTTCGACCGTCGCTCGCGGCAAGCTCGCTAACCGGCGAGAAAATTTTCCCACAGCCTGAAGAACACCAGCCAGCCCGCAACGGTGACGCCGCTGACGACGAGCAGCATTATCAGGTTTGCCGCTCTGGCCCGGCGTAGCGCATCTGTGGTCAGGTTGTTTACGGGCCTGGCGAGCGAGACGAGCGCCAATGCCCAGCCGATTGCTGCGGGCAAAAAGCCAAAAAACCAAGCTTCAATTCCGTATGCAACCAGCGAGAGGCTATGCACCGGGCTTGCGCCGCCGGGCAAAAGCAAGTCACGCAGGCTTTTCAGATTCATATTGCCGCGTTGCCAGGCGACACCGTGCAAAGTCACCGGCAATTCGCCGCCAGATTTCAGGCGTATACCCCAATGCTCTTTGCTGCTTTTCGAACGCTGCGCCGTGACCGTGCTGACCGTCAGATCGACAGATAAAATATCATTGCGTGAGAATTTGTGTTCTTTGGCGGCAAGCAGCGTTCGCTTTTTCAAATAACAATCCGCACTGCTACCACGCTCAGCCGAACAGGTGAGATAGGCGCCTTGACCGAAAGCGATGAACACCGCCATGCCGACGACGGTGCCGATCAGCAATGCCAGAATACCGCGCAGTGGATGCCCTTCCATGCGGCGACGGTGTAACGGATAAGCGCAATGTCAACCGAAGCAAAAAGAGTTTTCCCGCTGGGGCTGCATGGCAGGCCGCAACATGTGGACACTGATTCCGGTATTGCTGGCGATAAATATTCCGCTCGGTTATTTCGTCTGCCGGCGTTATGAGATACATACTTATGGCAAAATATTCTCGGTAGGCCTTGCGCAGTATGTCGTGTCTGCGCTCGGTGTCGCGACCTTGTTGGTCTTTACCGACCAGGGTATACAGGGAGAGCAGCGCTTACTCGCGGCACTCTATCTCGGCTTCGCGGGTGTATTGGCGTTTGCGGTGTTTATTGTTCCGATCATTCTGCTCTATGCCTATATTCTTTACCGCCAGTTCAGGAAAGTATAACAAGTCGCATGGCTGAAGTAAAACTCCGTAATCGTCCCATACATACTGCCGGTAATTTGCCCGCAGTCGGCAGCAAGGTCCCCGATTTTCGTCTGACCAAGGCTGATTTGTCTGATATTACCCCTGCAGATCTTGCGGGAAAAAAAGTCATCTACAATATTTTTCCGTCAATCGACACGGGTACCTGTGCGATGTCAGTGCGCAAGTTCAACGAACAAGCAGCATCGCTCGACAATACCGTCGTGTTATGCGTATCATCCGATCTGCCGTTTGCGCAAAAGCGGTTCTGCGGCGCCGAGGGCATCAACAACGTCGTTACTGCTTCGGATTTCAAAGAGAAAAAATTCGGCAACGACTGGGGCCTTTATTTTACTGATGGCCCGATGCAGGGGCTGATGTCGCGTTGCGTCGTTGTCGCCGACGCCAACGGCAAAGTTGTCTATACCGAGCAGGTTGATGAAATTATCCACGAGCCAAACTACGACAAAGCCCTTGCTGCGGCAAAAGCCGGGTAAATAAGTTCGGCTAAATTAGGCGCGGCGGATTTCGTAACAGGTATGAATCCACTTGTTGCGAAAATCTTCAGGTATGGTCTGCGCGCTGATATTCTTCACTGAAGCGTCATCGCCCTGATCAGGAAAACGAATGCGGAACTTGCGGAAATTGGTGGAAAAAAACAGTACACCGTCGCGCTGCAATACCCGCAAACAGTCACGGATGAGCTGCGGGTGATCGCGTAGTACGTCAAAATCTCTCTCTTGCCGGCGGCTTTTCGAGAACACGGGAGCGTCGCAGATAATCAGGTCATAGAAGCCGGCTTCTGCGTTCTGCAGAAATTCACGCGCATCGAGCCTGAAGGTCTTGTGTTGCGCGGCCTGAAGCTCGTTTAGTTTGATATTTTCTTCGGCGATGGACAAGTATTTGGCCGACAAATCGACGCTGTGAACGAGCGCCGCGCCACCTGCGGCTGCATACACACTGAATGCGCCCGTATAACAAAACAGATTGAGCACCTTCTTTCCCGCCGCCATGTCACGGACCCGGCTGCGCAGATTGCGGTGGTCGAGAAAAAGACCGGTGTCGAGCCAGTTATCGGGATACAGCTGAAATTTCAGGCCAGCTTCATGCACAATAACAGCATTACCCTCCCCGAGTTTTTCATATTGTTCGCCTTCACCGCGACGAAACCGCGTCTTGAGGTGCAGATTCTCAGGGTGGATGGCGAATGTATCACAGAAGATATTGCGTATTTGTGCACGGCGCGCTTCGGCATCGGCTTTGGCATCAAACGCGGTGCTGGCCATCTCTGTCAGTACCAAATGGTCTTCGTAAAGATCGGCAATAAACGGATATTCGGGTATGTCGCGGTCGTAAACCCGGTAACAGCTGATACCGCGCCGCCGCGCCCACTTAGCCCAGTGCTTTTGCATCCGCGCGAGGCGGTTGATGAGGTCTTGCATCAGCGCGATGCATCGCCTAAGGGCGATAGCTGATCGATCGTCAATCTGATTTGGCCCGCGGCTTTACTCTTGCAGCGGGTCTTTTTAGAGACGAATGTTCGTAACGGAATTTGCATTTCATAACTGCATTCTGATAAAATTTCTCCATTGGCACCGCTCGTCGTCCATAATTTTCCGCGCACGAAGACAGCCGTGTTTGACCGGTTGCGCCCTTCGATAAAAATTTCCGAACCGGAAACGACCGGTTGCAGGTCGACACTTTCTTGTTCGGCGTGTTCGGTGGCGATTTCAGCAGATTCCTGCGCCGAGCAGATGCCACAGCAAAATAGGGCGATCGCCGTAACGACTGGTAATCTCATCGCTACGATGCCTTAATGAATTTCTTACCGTTCCATTTCAGCCAGAACTTTTCTATTTTTTTGCTCTTGGGATTATCGTGATCGCCGTTTTCGCGCACGATGTATAGGTGGTCGGCTTTACCACCTTTTTGATCGGGAAACGTCTGCGTTTCTATCGCGTAAACCGGCGCATCGGCACCGTCGACGCTGCTATGCACATGGTGGATCTGCTGGCCATCCCAGAAGAAAAACATCGTGTTACCTTTGCCCGCGCAATATTCCTGCACAAAAGCCACCGAAAAAATGTTTTTGATGCCGGCAAAGCCACGGCTGCCCGCCAGCACAACCTTTTCTTGTGATTGAAAACCTACACCTTCTTTGATTTCAAGGCGTGCCAGTTCTTTGCCATCTTTTGCGACGCGAATCTGCGTGGTAAAATTGGTATAACCGTCGGCTTCTTGTTTGCCGTGGCCGGTGCCGTACATAAAAACGAGACCCTCGGCAGAGACACCGAACCCTTTGGCAATCAGGTTGCCCCAAACAAACCCTTCAGTGCTTTTGCCACCTTTGGTAAATTTCACCTTATACCACGGCGCCTCAATACCGTCGCGTTTGTACATGACGGTTGTCTGTTCAGTAGGATTTACTTCGGTACCAATGGCAAGTTCAGCAATTGTTTCGGCTTTTGTATCGGGTTTCGCCCTCACGCGCACCTTATCGCCGATAAGCCGGTGTGGCTTGCCTATCGCAAGGTATTCCGGGCCGTCGGCAGCAAGCTGAGTGGCGCCAGCGAGGCTGAGCAAAAGATAGAGAAATTTCATGAATGCTACCTCACCGCGAAGCGCTCGAGCACGTCAAGGTCAATGTGTTCAAGCACAGAGACATGCGTCGCTTCGAGAACTATCTGTGGCGCCATATTTGCGTTATATGCCTCGATCCAGCGGGGCAGACACAGGCACCATTGATCGCCTTCGCTGAGACCAAAGAAACCATACTGCGGTGCCGGTGTCGAAAGATCATTGCCTGCGCTTTTGCTGAAGGCAAGAAAATCGTCGGTGACGCGTACGCATACCGTATGCATGCCGACATCTTCGGCGTTGGTATTGCAACAGCCGTCGCGGAAAAAGCCGGTTAACGGTTCGAGGCTGCAGGGTTGAAGTTCACTACCGAGTACATTGAGGGCCATATTTTTTTTGTGGATTATTCTTTGAGCTATTTCTTCATATGCTTCAAAATGTCATTCATCATTTGTACCTGCACCTTCTGCACTTCAATCATTTCTTGTTGCTGGTACATGATCAGGTGATCGATTTTTTCGTGGAGCATACGGATCTCGACTTCGGATTTCAGATTGATCATATAATCTTTTCGAGCGCGTTCACGGTCCTTGTCTTCTTGTCGGTTTTGGCTCATCATGATGACAGGCGCCTGCAGGGCCGCGATAGTTGAGAGAATCAGATTGAGCAGAATGAACGGGTAAGGGTCGAACGCCTGGTTAGTAAGCCAGAAAACGTTGATTAACATCCACAATAGCAAAAATCCACCAAAGCAGATAATAAACGTCCAGCTGCCTCCGAAAGATGCAACCTTGTCGGCTATGCGCTGGCCGAGACTCAGATTCTGTACTGATTCATCATCTTCATCTTCAGAAAGTATTTTCTTTTCTTTGATTGCCGCAACAACCCGTTTCTCCAGATCAGACAGTTCACCCACCTGTTTGGCGAGGTATTCTGAAATATAGCGTTCGCGAAAGACATTGAGTTCACTGAGCGCCAGTGAGTTCTCGCGCGAGAAATCAGGATGGTCGCGCTGGATCACGCTCAGTATCGATTCGCGCACCGAAGCGCCGGGTATTTTTTCACTTGCGGGAAACATTTTCCCCGATAGATCGCTGCGAAATTTTTTCATATCTTTATCTGCATCAGTTCAAATTGCCGCTGCGTCTGCCATACGTTTCCGTCGTGTTTGAGCAATGCAACGGAGTTCACTTCGAAACGGGCGTGAAACTTCCGCGTGTTAAACTCGGCCCAGATTGCACGGTGCGCTTGGGGCGTCACGTCGCGGTTGGCAACTGTCATATGTGGTGTATAGCCCTCTCGCCAGCTTTTCTCCTTAATGTAAGCGTGTTCTTCGCGCAAGAGCGCTGAGGTTTTGCTGTGGAGTTCGAGTAGTTCAAGATTAGGTGCGACCTCGATAAACACGACGCTGTGCCTGAAGCTACCAAAGTTGCGCAGCTCGAGAGTAAAACCCGGCCGGGTGGCGAACAATGTTCTTAGGTGATCAACCATGTGCTGAGCGGTCTCGGCCGGCAGCCGAAACGGCGGTTCGAGCGTGATGTGTACCGGTATTTTCAGAATACGTTTCGGACCAAAACGTTCGGCAATTTCTTGCTGCACGGCGCGCACCCGGTCACAGACGTCATCGGGAGGCAGAATCGCGAGAAAATAGAGATCCGTATTCATGTTATGGCCGCAAAGACCTGAACCATAGCGCCTCATAAATGGCCAAGCCCGATATGCTGAAATTTCTTGACCGTTCTGCGCGCGGGTACTGTGTGCTGGTCATGCAACAAGTACCTATCCGTCCTTCGGCCGCATTTATCGGCGCCTCATGGCTGGCGCTGGTGATCGGCATGAGCACCTTTCTCATCGGCATCTGGAATTCGGGAATGCAACTCAGCGAAAAAGGCTTCTACGCGACCCTGATGCTTTACGGTCTGTTCTCCGCGGTTTCTCTGCAAAAGACCGTGCGCGACCAGATCGAAGGCCTGTTCGTCACCGGCATCTACTATGGCCTGTGCTGGTTTTCTGTCGGCATTTCAATTTTATTGCTGCTGATCGGTTTGTGGAATGCCACTATCAGCCTGAGTGAAAAGGGATTCTTCGGCCTCGCGTTTCTGATGAGCCTGTTCGCTGCTGTCGCAGTGCAGAAGAATATTCGCGATGCAAGGCTTGCTGATATGCAGCAGCCGGGTTATGCCGAGAAGCACAAGAAAATCAAAGATTGATCGTGAATATTATTCTTTGAGAAGGTCAGATTTCAAACGTTGCTTTGAGGCCATAGTGGTCTGAAGCCCAGGCTGCAAGGCCGAGGCCAAAATCACCAAGGGGTTTGTCAAAAATACGGCGAAAGCCTGAAACCTCAAGCGCCGCGCTTTTCTCTGCAGGGCGCAAAAAGATGTAGTCGATGCGCATCGGGCCGCTCTGCTTTTCGAATGCATGCGCGAGCGGATTTCCCTCGGGGTGCGGATGATAGGTTGCAAGATCGGTATCGGCGCCCAGATCGCTGAAGCCGTCGAGCGCCGAGGTCAGTACTTCGTATTCACCGCCCTTGCGCTCGGAGGCAAGCCCTTGGATATTAAAGTCTCCACAGACAATAAACGGGCGCTCTTTCGAGCCCAGTGTGCTTACCCATTCTTTCAGTTCGACCAGCTGCGCAGCGCGTACCGCGCGCGCACCGAGGTCTTTACCGGCCTGTAGATGCACAGTCATGATGTCGAACAGCCTGTCGCCGTACTCCAGCTGTACATAAAGCGCGCCTTTGCGCGCGTATTTATCCCAGCTGATACCGCGCGTACGGAAAGCCATAAAGCGGCTCTGGCGCTGTTTTGCCCTCGTACCGACACCGAGGCCGCTGCCGCGCAATGAGATAAATCCGAATTTGTTATTATCGCGTACGGCGAACGGAAAGAACTTTTGTACCAGGCCATCGAAAAAACGCTGCGATTCGCGCGACAGAATTTCTTGAATGCAGAGCACATTCGAATCACCGCACTCTTCAATGACTTCTTGGCTGCCGAAGCGTCGGCCAAACGGCGCGCGCAGGTGCGTGATGACGTCAATAATGCTCTGGCCCATGCCAAAGCAGTTCCATGTGGCAACGCTGAATTTCATAGTTTATTATCGGCCTCGTAGCTAAATAGCAATTAACGGGCCATGTCAAGCAGATCATCCGTTAAGCGGGTTGCGGACTCGGCCGCAACCCGCTTAACGGAATAATATCATGTCCGAAAATGGCGAGTCGCTGCGCCGCTTGTTTTGCATATTGCCGGTGTCGTGAGGAAAACATGCTGAACGCCGATACCTGTTACCGCGCGGTCGTTTCGCGCGACGCGCGTTTTGACGGGGCATTCTTCATCGCGGTGTCGAGCACGAGAATATACTGCCGCACCGTTTGCCGTGTCAAAACCCCGCTCAGAAAAAATTGCACATTTTACCCCACGGCTGCGGCGGCCGAAGCCGCGGGGTATCGCCCCTGCCTGCGCTGCCGCCCCGAGCTGGCGCCGGGCAATTCTTCGATGGATGCCGTTAGCCGGCTTGCGCGGCTCGCTATGCAGCGCATCGAAGCCGGCGCATTGAGCGATGCATCGATTGCTGAGCTTGCCGACGAGTTTGGTGTCACCGACCGTCATTTGCGCCGCGTGCTGGTGCACGAACTCGGTGTTTCACCTGTGGAGATTGCGCAGACACGGCGTCTGCATCTCGCCAAACAGCTGTTAACCGATACCACGATGCCAGTCACTGACATTGCGTATGCCAGCGGTTTTGCCAGCGTGCGGCGCTTTAACGCGCTCTTTAAAGAGCGCTACCGGCTTAAACCCGGTGCGCTGCGACAGAAAAAGCATATTGCTCATGGGGCGGATTTATTGCGTTGCCCGTTGTCATACCGACCACCGCTCGATTGGCCGTCGCTGCTGGCATTTCTCGCAGCGCGAGCGGTGCAGGGTGTTGAAATGGTGCACGGTGATACCTATGCGCGCACGGTGGCGATAGACAATCACCGTGGCGTCGTGACTGTCGCCAATGCCCCGGAAAAAAATCAACTGATTGTCTCATTGAGCCCGTCGCTTTTACCCGCTTTGGTGCCGGTGCTGTTTTCCCTGCGGCGGCTGTTTGACCTCGACGCCGACCCGGCCGTGATTGCCGCGCACCTCGGAAAACTTGCTGCAGCAAGGCCCGGCCTGCGTGTGCCCGGCGCTTTTGACGGCTTTGAAATCGCGGTGCGCGCAATTTTAGGCCAGCAGATTTCGGTAAAGGCCGCGACGACGCTGTCGGGCCGCATCGCAGCAGCTTTCGGTGAAAATATCGACACCGATTTTCTTGGTCTCACGCATATACATCCCACTGCGGAAAAAATTGCGCACGCAGGTGTGGGCGCCATGGCACACCTTGGTGTTATTCGCGCCCGCGCGCAGGCAATACATGCTCTTGCCGAAGCGGTACATACCGGCACACTCAGCCTCGCACCGAGCGTCGACGTTGCAGCGCACATGGAGCGGCTGAAACAATTGCCCGGCATCGGCGAATGGACGGCGCAGTATATTGCGATGCGCACGCTCGCCTGGCCCGATGCTTTTCCGCATACTGATCTCGCGGTGATGAAAGCTCTACGCACGCGCGATACCGGCAAAGTTCTCGGGTTAGCCGAAGCTTGGCGGCCGTGGCGATCTTACGCCGCAATGCATTTGTGGATGGGGGCTGACACGGCTGCCGGTCTGCACCGAAAAAGGAGTCGGCATGAAACCGCGTCCCTGCGGGCCGACTCCAAGAAAATCCGTGTTCATAGGAGTAAAACATGACGTATTATGCGCAAACGAAAACCCCGATCGGAAATCTGCTAATTGTTTCCGACGGCAACTACATCACCCGCGTGTCGATGGATGAGCAGAAATACGCCCCGGAAATCGGCGATGACTGGGTGCGCGATGCGGAGATTCCGCCGATCAAACTTGCGATCGAGCAGTTTAAGTCTTACTTCGCGGGTTTGCTCGATCATTTCGATCTGCCGATCATTTTCCGCGGCACAGATTTTCAGAACAAGGTCTGGCATGAGCTGACAAAAATCCCGTACGGCAAGACCATCTCTTACGGCGAATTGGCCCGCCGCGTGGGAAATCCGCAGGCGTCGCGCGCCGTGGGGCTGGCCAACGGCAAAAACCCGATCGCGATTGTGGTGCCCTGCCACCGCGTCATTGGGGCGAATGGCACGCTCACGGGTTATGGTGGTGGCCTGCCACGCAAGAAGAAGCTGCTTGAGCTGGAGCAAGGTTTGTTCGTCGCCGAGCGGGTTTTAGGCTAGCCTGTGGGGAAACTGACCATGTTTGGTATTGTTGGGCTGTTTTAGTTGACTTTGTGTTCACTCTTGGAGGAGGTGGGTAAGGATACTGGGCAGAGTATTTGGGCGCGCGGTAGGGAATTCAGCTGCTCAGGCTGAATAGGGTGCCGGGTTCGTTTCGCCGGCGGTTTAGATTGCCTGTTGCGGGCGCCGATACTCATAAAGGCCTGTGCATGGAGCATCAAAGGGGAAAAGTCATCATCGGCTGCGACGTCATCGCGGCAGATAAACTCAGCGAGAAACTTGTCTCCATGCTGCCGCCGGCATTACACGGTCGGCCGAGCGCGACGCTGCGCCTCGGGTTGCGCGAGATGCTGATCAACGCCATTGAGCATGGCAGTCTCGAAATAGGTTTTGAACGTAAGAGTGTAGAAACCGCGGGTATGGATTATTTGGAGTTTTTACTCAAAAGGCAGAAAGACCCCGAATATGCAGGCCGCACCGTCGAAGTCGAATACCATATTTCTCCGCGTAAGGCCATCTTTCGCATCAGCGACCAAGGACGTGGCTTCGATCACAAACATGCCAGAAGCACGGCGCAGCAGGGCGAGAATGATCTTGATCTCGCGCACGGCCGAGGTATTCGCATGACGCTGCGTATTTTTGATAAGGTACGCTATAACGAAAAGGGTAACCGCGTGACGTTACTTAAAAAATACGGTGCCGCGACGCAATCGGCCCAAGCCTCTTGATCAGGCCTCGGCCATTCGCATGAAACCGCGCGTCAGTGTGCGGTAACGTTCAAACACCAAGATAAATTCGCGTCGGGCAGATTTCATCTGAACTTTGACCTCGGCGAGTCTGGCGCGCATCTCAGCGGTTTTCTGTTTTTTCAGTGCCGTATATTCGGCTTTGAGTTCGCTCCACTTGCGGGCAGCGGCCACGGCATGTTCTGCGGCAATCGCAGACATCTGCCCGGCGAGTTCAGCAAACGACGGAACATGGCGGGCCACGATATTCTGCATGCGTTTTTGCTGCATCGCGACGCGGCGTTTGACAATCAATTCGGCCGGTACAGCCTTCAGGTTGCGCGCGAGCCCCATAATTGCCAGCGAACGTATCAGCCACTTGGTCGGGTCCCATTGGAACCAGCGGATGCCGTTGCGGTAATCATTTGGAAACTCATGGTGGTAGTTGTGGTATCCTTCGCCGTAGTTGAAGAAGGCGAGAAAATGGCTGTCGCGTGCCGTATGTTTGTCTGAGTATGGCTGCCGACCTAACCAGTGGGCAAATGAATTGATCGAAAAAGTGAATTGATGATTGATGACGACTACGCCCAACCCCGCGAGAATGAATCCGCCGAATGCATCACCCCACAGTGCGGCGATCGCCGCAGGCAAAATAAACGCGAAAAAAACGGCGAGCAGGTAATAATATTTGTGCTGAAATCGTACGAGCGGGTCTTTGCCGTATTCGACGCCGAGGGGAGAGTTGTGGTCGTACTCACGGTCGCGGAACAGCCAGCCCATGTGCGCATGCCAGAAGCCCTGCTTGATGTTATACGGGTCGCGCGGAGTGTCGACATAACGGTGGTGCTTATGGTGATCCATCGTCCAGCGCCAGCACGACGCTTCCCATGAGGCGGCGCCGAAGCAGAGAAAGAACAGGCGTACGGGCCATGAGGCTTCGTATGCACGGTGGGTAAACAAGCGATGGTAGCCGGCGGTAGTCGAAATGC
Organism: Leptospiraceae bacterium; assembly: GCA_016788945.1. GTDB lineage: Bacteria > Spirochaetota > Leptospiria > Turneriellales > Turneriellaceae > Turneriella. Next base: position 12 of record JAEUSA010000141.1, on the reverse strand, counting down.
CGACTGCCGTCC
>JAEUSA010000128.1 GCA_016788945.1 Leptospiraceae bacterium | reverse complement strand
AAGCGCGTGCGCTGGCCGTTGGCCAGCCAGCGGCTGGTATCGGTAAAGGCCTGCTCGATTTCTGCCCGCGTATTCATCACGAAGGGACCATACTGTGCGACAGTCTCGCCGATCGGTTTACCCTGCAATAGTAGCATTTTTGCCGGTGCGCCGAGAGCTTTGAGGGGCAGGGCAGTTTTTGCATCCAATTTTAATCCTGTATGGTGCGCCGTTGCGTAACCCGCGACGTTGAGGGTTTCGCCCGAGTAGAAATACAGATAGCGGTTCACGGGTGAACTTTCCGCGGGCAGTGACCATTCACCGTTTTCGGGTATGTCGATATGCCAGATGCTCACGGCGTTGGCTTTTTCAGCAGCCCATGAATCGGGCGGCGGAGTTAGTGCCTGCTTTCCGGCGTAGTCACCCGCAATCACTTCGACCGTAGTCGGGTTGCCGGCTGCGTCGCTGACCTGAATTTTGGGGATATCCTTCGCCCAAAGCATTTTGAAATGCGGCTTAACCATTTTATTTTTCGCAGGTAGATTGAGCCAAATCTGGAAGAGTTCGAGCGTATTCGCGCGGGTCGACTCAATCAGCGGAAACATTTCGGCATGCTGCACTCCTGAACCCGCAGTCATCCATTGCACATCGCCTGCACCATAACGGCCGGCGGCGCCCATCGAATCGGAATGGTCGACAAATCCCTGCCTGACGACGGTAACGGTTTCGAAGCCGCGGTGCGGATGGTTGGGAAACCCCGGCACGTGTTCGCCATGGTACATGCGCCAGCCATCTTTCGGGGTGAAGTCTTGCCCGAGGTCGCGACCCGCAAGGGCATTTTGCGGCGCGCGCATATTTTCACCCTGCGGATACAGGTCGAGATGGTGCACACAAAACAGGAAAGGATCGGCCGTCTGCCACTGGAAACCGAGAGGCATAGTCGCTAAAATGGCGTTATTTTGCATTGTCGAAGCTCCGGGGCTTTGGGTTCTTTTGCGCAACAAGGATGTCAGGCCGTAAAGCGTAGGGACGCCGATGGCAAACCCCGCCAGAATTCTGCTGAGGAACGATTTACGACTGACGGGTCGCTCTGTCGACACGGCAGAATGTAACAGAAGCCGATCCGACGGGCCACATATTTTTTTACCCCGGGGGACTTGCACTTGACAGATTGAATTTATTACCAATTCGCTCGTACTCCATGCAAAAACCCGATTTCGTGACAAACCAGCGCCTCATTACCTGGGTAGAGGCGATGGCGAACCTGACCCAGCCCGATAAAATACACTATTGCGATGGCTCAGACGCCGAATACGACGCTCTTTGCGCCGAAATGGTTACCAAAGGCACCTTCATCAAACTGAATCCGCAGAAGCGGCCGAACAGTTACCTCGCGTGGTCTGACCCGTCAGATGTCGCCCGTGTCGAAGACCGCACTTTTATCTGCAGCAAACGCCGCGAAGACGCAGGGCCCACGAATAACTGGGTTGATCCGCGCGAAATGAAATCGAAGCTCAACAATCTGTTCAATGGTTGTATGCGCGGGCGCACGATGTACGTCGTGCCGTTCTGCATGGGGCCGCTCAAGAGCAAAATGTCTCTCTACGGAGTGCAGATCACCGATTCACCTTACGCAGTGATCAGCATGAAGATTATGACACGCATGGGCAAGCAGGCGCTCGAAGTGATCGGCGAGAAGAATTTTATTCCGTGCATGCATTCAGTCGGCGCACCGCTTGCACCGGGTCAAAAAGACGTGCCGTGGCCCTGTAACAAAGACAACAAATACATTGTGCATTTTCCCGAAGAACGCACGATCTGGTCTTATGGTTCTGGTTATGGCGGCAACGCGCTGTTGGGCAAAAAATGTCTTGCGCTGCGCATTGCTTCGGTTATCGGGCGCGACGAAGGTTGGCTTGCCGAGCACATGCTGATTCTTGGCCTGCAAAAACCCGACGGTGAGAAGACCTATGTCGCTGCGGCGTTTCCCTCAGCCTGCGGCAAAACAAACTTCGCCATGATGATTCCGCCCGAACATTACAAGGGTTACAAAGTCACAACGGTCGGCGACGATATCGCGTGGATACATCCGGCGCCCGATGGCGGGTTGGTCGCGATTAACCCCGAAGCAGGATTCTTCGGCGTACTGCCGGGAACCTCACCGGGTTCAAACCTGAACGCGATGAAGATCGTGAGCAAGAATACTATTTTCACGAACGTCGCTCTCACCGAAGACAACGATGTCTGGTGGGAAGGTCTCACCGATGATCCGCCGGCAAAGCTGACCGACTGGACTGGGCAACCATGGACGCCCGACTGCGGTCGCAAAGCCGCGCACCCCAATGCACGTTTTACTTCGCCGTCGTCGCAAAACCCGGCGATCGATGCGGAGTTCGATAACCCGAACGGCGTGAAGATCAGCGCATTTGTTTTCGGCGGCCGCCGCTCGACAACCGTACCGCTGGTTTTCCAAGCGTGCAACTGGAACCACGGAGTCTATTTTGCCGCAACGATCGGCTCAGAAATGACCGCCGCCGCCGCGGGTACAATCGGGCAGGTACGGCGCGATCCGTTTGCGATGCTGCCGTTCGGTGGTTACCATATGGCCGATTATTTCAACCACTGGCTGCAGATGGGGCGCGACTTGGGTAATCCACCGCGCATGTTCTTCGTCAACTGGTTCCGCAAAGACAAAGACGGCAAGTTCATCTGGCCGGGTTTCGGCGAGAATACGCGCGTTCTGAAGTGGATTGTCGACCGCGTACACGGTAAGGGTACCGCTATCGAAAGCCCGCTCGGCTGGATGCCGCGTTATGAAGAGATGGATTGGGAAGGGCTCAATTTCAGCCGCGAGCAGTTCAACGAACTCATGACGATCGATACACGCCTTTATAAAGACGAAGTATTGCAGCACGAAGAGTTTTTTGACCGCATCTACGATAAACTGCCCAAAGAACTGTTCTTTATCCGCCAGTTGATTCTCTCCAGTCTGTGGCGTACCGGTGACAAGTGGCTCGCAGGCGCGCATGTCGCGGTAACCACGCACATGACCAACTGACCCGTGAAGCTGATCGCGCTGGCAGTCGTTGTCCTTTTCACCGCGTGCCGGCGTGAGGTACCCCATGGTTTTGCCGGTTCGTGGCTTTCATTGCCCGTCGAACTGCATGGCGAAGCGCAGGGCATGGCGCCGCATTGGTCTGTGGTGGGCAAGGGTGGGGCGGTCTCTTCGGCGAATGCATTGGCGAGCGAAGCCGGTGTTTCAATATTGCGTCGCGGCGGTAATGCACTCGACGCGCTTCTTGCTGTGCAATGGGTGCTCTCGGTCGTC
>JAEUSA010000127.1 GCA_016788945.1 Leptospiraceae bacterium | reverse complement strand
CAGAGTCTGCGGCGGTGCTGACGGTCGATAATACGGCGCCTACAGTGACCGGTGTGACGTCTTCGACAGCAAACGGCTCGTATAAAGCGGGTGATTCTGTATCGATTCAAATCAGCTTTTCAGAAAATGTGACTGTATCCGGCACACCGCAGCTGACGTTGTCCACGGGAACACCGGCAACCACTGCAGTGAGTTATGTTTCAGGTAGCGGAACCAGTACACTGACCTTTACGTACACGGTTGCAGCCAATAATACGAGTGCAGATCTCGACTATGCATCGACGGGCGCCCTGAGCGCCGGCACTTCTATACAGGACACCGCAGGCAATAACGCCGACCGAACGCTGGCATCGCCTGGTGCTGCGGGTTCCCTCGCGGCTAATAAGCAGATTGTGATCGATACGACCTTGCCAGTAATTTCGGCTGTTTCGCCGACGGCGAACTTCAGCAATACGACGGTAAGCTACAATCTCTCAGAGGTGTGCCAATCGGGTTCTATTACCTGGACCCGCTCGGGTGGAAGCGCGGACAGCAATTCGCCCCATATTCGTGCGCTGACCGGCTCAGAGCTCAATGCTGGCACGTTTACGGGAACCATCACTAACAATCCGACCCTGGTCGATGGGACCACATACGATATTACATGGAATTGCACCGATCTTGCCGGTAACGTCGCAGCGACGGTTACCCAATCGAATCTAACATATTCTCCGGGCAGCCTCGCCATTACTGGCGCCGAAACTCTCGATACCGACAACAATGGCAAGATTGACACCTACCGGCTGAGTTTCAATAAACCGGTGAAGGACGATACTTTTCCCGGGTATGCAGCAAACGCGATGGGCACCGCGACCGCGAATTGGCTGGTGGCAGGTTATACGAACGTGCGCTTAATTCATGGCACGCATTTGTCAGGTACGACCGGCGGCGCCTATTCTGATACCGCGAATGATGCCGTTTTATATCTGCGCTTTGATGAGAATGTGCAGACCTGTTCGTCAGCCTCACAGGTTGGATGTGATACCGACGCAAAACCCGATTTGACTACCGCTGTTGCCTCTACGTTGAGCGACTGGGTACAGACTTCGACGTTGGGTAATGTGGCGACCGGTACAGTAACCGAAGCAGACGGTTCTAAGCCCGTGCTCATTGCCGCACGCTCTCTTTCAACTACCACTGCAGACGCAATTTTCAGCGAGCCGGTTGATACTACCACGGCGCAAACGGCATCGAATTATTCGATCAGCGGTGGCACAAACCCGACCGTTTCGGCAGCAACCCGGGACGGCACGAACACAAACATCGTTCACCTGACGACCAGCACGCAGACCGGTGGACAGTCTTATACGCTGGCGGTGAACACGAACGTGAAAGATCTAGCGAATCTTAGCATGAACTCCTCAGCGAATACCAAGACCTTTACCGGCGTACAGAACCCTGTTGTGTCAAATGTTGTGACAACATCGGCAACCACATTGACGATTACTTTCAATGAATCAGTTACTGCTGCTTCGACCGAATGTTCAACGACCACGGCCTGTGCGGCGATTTTTGATAATTCATCGATTCCGATTCTCAGCGCAGTTTCCACTGCCGGTGCGGGTAATAATGCAGCGACTTATACGCTGACTGTCAATCCGATGGTCGAGGGCCAGTCTTATACCGTGACGGTAATCCAGAACACAGTGACCTCAGTGGCCACGGGGTTCAAGATGCTGAACACCAATAACTCCGCAACGTTTACTGGAGATGGTAAGCCTGCGGCGAGTATTGTCGCGACCGATACAAAGACCCAATGCGAAACTCCTACAGCTGCGCCAGCGACAGCCAACTTTACGCGGGTAGTAGTCCAGTATGATCAAACAGTCGGCGCCAGTGCAACAACACTCGCGAACTATAAGATTACTGCCTGCATTACCGGCGACTGTGCGACCGGCACTGGCGCAACCAATGCGGCTGGGGCGCAGGCGGTGACCTCAAAAGGTGGCAATAAATATTGGGTGGATTTTTCCGCTGCCGATACATTCGATACCGACACAAGCCGTTACCAGTTGACGATCAGCGGGGTTCTCGACTCGAACGGCAATGCAGTGGCGACGCCAACAAACCTTTCGTTCCGTTGCGGCGATGACGCGACCCCGCCGGGGCTCATCGGCGCGAGCGTGGTCACAGCGACGGCTGGTTCTACCGTTGTGCTCCTCACATTCAGTGAGGCAGTCGATAGCGTTACCGCGAATACTGCGACGAATTACAAATATGATTCTGCAGCATATGGATCGGGGGTATTGAGCGCGGCGCGCCAATCTAACCAAGCGCAGGTTCTTGTTACGTTTCAACCCGCCCTGTCGAATGGCGGTCATCAGATTCGAGTGCAAAACGTGAAAGATCAATGGACACCGACGGGCAATACTATCGTCGATAACGGTGTCGGTAATGTGCAGCCGATCATTGTCAACGCACCTACGGGTTTTTCCGGTGGGCCGGTGTTTACCGATCCCTTTGCCGATGGCACGCCGGCAGGCCAAATGGTCTTGTATGATGATAAGATTGTGCTGGGGTGGGATGGAAATTCCTCCAAATTTTTCGAAATGAATAAGAGTCTGACCGTCGCGCAGACAATTACTCTGGATGCCGACGGAAACAGCTCGCTGCCCGCAACACAGTTTAAGAATTACGCAGGCGGATCCAGTGGCACACTTCAGGGGCTCGATGCAATCAATGCCGGTTGTGTTGGTGGCACATCGACGCCGCTCATGACGGGGAGTGCCTGCTCGGGGGCAGGGGGCACGGAGTACATTTTTGCTGGCGCTTTCAATACTTCGGGCAATTACCAAAGTGTTTTCCGCACCACGAACAAATCCAGTTCAACGACCACATTCACATTTTCAGAGCGCGATGGCTTGACTTCATCCAGTAATACTTATCGCTCGATGACCGCCGCTGTTTTTCGGGAATACTTGTTCGTTGCATCACCACATCGCGGTTCGAATGCGCCGCGTGTGTCTCGCGTATGCGTTCTGCCCTCGGGCTCATGCACCAACGGCGACGCTTCGTGGGCAACGCCTACGGACATCAATGGCTACCGCTTTAACCTGATCGGTAAAGACGGGGTGGTGCGGAATAGCACCTCCAATTCAAGTCCTCAGGGTAACACGGTGTCTATTGACACGATGTGGGAATATGACAACGATGGTACCGGTGGCAATGTATCGCAGTTGTATATCGCGAACGGCGGTCGCTATTTCGGCAGCCTCGGCGGTACGCGCACCTCGACGACCAGAGCAGACGGCGGCGTCCTGCGCTCACGTCTGGGTCGTTCGACCGCTGCAAATCCTCCCGGATGTACCGGCACCGATGCGTCGAATACAAACTGCGACGCAAACGTGTGGGAAAATATCACCCCTTCTTCGCCGGATTGGCTGAATTACGTATCTACACCGCTTCCGTATTTACCTTTGTCGGGTACTGACTGGGAGAATATGTTGCCATCAAACCGCATTATACCGGCAATCAAAGCAGTACCGTATATGCGTACGGCACCGAATGGTGACCTATATATGATACGCAACGCCTGTGCCACGATCATTATGCAAACCGTGTGTATGGACGGTGGTTCGTGCAATGGCGGCAGCGGTGCTGCGACAGCTAACGGTCTGAGCGTTGCACAAACGGTGAATAACAATTTTACCGCGGATTTCGCTACTACGGCCACCGGTCGTCGGCAGGTTTGTCCCCCTGGATATGAGGTGCCGCAGTTGTGGGTACTGCCGAAAAATCCGACATTGGGGGGAACAAACCGCGGTTCGGGCGATTGGACTCTGGTTGCCTCAAGGACTTTCACGCCGCAAACATATCCCAACGGCAGCGCACTACCGTCGCGCAAAGCGACCAACATGAGCGGTAACACTGCTACTTGTGGCGTAGCGCCGAACAATAAGTGTGAGCGAAATGCTCATTTCACACTTCTGGAGTTTGTCGGAAACTACCTGTATTTGGGCTTCGACAATCAGGATCACGGAGCGAATATCTGGCGTGTGGATATGAATTCCGCGACCTGCACTGGTTCAGCGAGTTGCGCCACTTCCGGGAATTATCCGGCGGAATCGAGCTTTCAGGTGGTGAATAACGTCTTAGGTCTCGACAACAGCGCAACGAACCAGCGAATTTTCTCTCACCTAACGGTGAATGATTCAGGTAAAGACTGGCTCATTCTCGCGACGCGCGATGGTACGAATGCGATGAAAATCTACCGTACGGCAAACGACCAAAATTAACCTCCGACTTTCAGCCCGCCGGCCCTTACCGGGCCGCGGGTTTTTTTGTCGTAAAGCCTCATTTAGAATACGTCAAAACCCTCAAGGTCGATACCATGGGGATAGTTATGTTCAAAAAATCAGGCGTTCTTAGGTCAGCGGGGCAGGCGACGGTATTATGTCTCGCGATTGTTGCTGCCAATTGTTCGGGTAAAACCTACAGTACGTTCTTTCAGCCGTTTGATCTGGTTTTTGACAAGAATAACAGTACCGCCAACTCCACCGATTATGTAGAACTGACCGGCGCTCAGCCAATGACCACGACGCGTGTCCGGTTGACCTTTGATGAGCCGGTAACCTTGACTGCTGCGCAGACATTGACTAATTACAGCATTCCGGGCCTGCAGGTTTTGGCGGCGATACGCGATGCGACGGATTCGCGCATCGTCTATCTCGATACCAGCCCGCAAACACCCGGCAATGCCTATACGGTAACCGTAACGAATGTGACCGGCATCGACGGCAGTCAGATGAGCACTTCGGCGAACCGCATGTCATTTACCGCGCCACAGACGGCTGACAAAACCGCCCCGGAATTTTCAACAGTCGCCGCCACGGCTTCGACAAAGATTTTTGTGACGTTTAATGAGGCGCTGGATCTATCATCTTCGCAGCTGACCGCGAACTATTCCCTCTTTACTGACAACACGTGTACTACCGGTTCCGGTATTACCATATCCGCTGCGGTGCGGCAGACAAATCAGGCGCAGGTCGAATTGACGACGAGCGCACTGGGTGCAGGACCCTATTATTTGCGTGCGAATGGCGTGCAAGATCAATGGGGTAATGGTACGACTAACCTCTGCTCCGCTGCGTTCACTGGTTATACCGCGCCTGCCGGCCCCAAGCTGAATGGCATTACCCAACAATCGCCCACGGCAGTCATTGTGACCTTCAATGAAGACATGAATATGTCAACGGGCAATATTCTTGCTAACGGTAGTTATACGTTCGGTTCCTGCGGTACGGTTACGCTCACGACCACGGGAGTTACCACCGTGAATGCGCGCGCGGTGTTGCTGGCATTGAGTGCCGGTGGTACTCCGCAGAATACACCATGTGTACTGACGATACCAGGTGGCGCCAATCTTTACGGCACAAGCGGAGTAAACCTCGATGCCGGTAGCCGCACAATTACGTTCAACTATTCATCCGCCGCTGACAGTACGCCGCCACAGGTAGCCTCTGTCGCACCAGTGGATACGAATACAATTCGTGTCACCTTCAACGAGCCGATGAGCGCGGGCTCGATCAGCACGAGCTCGCCATTTTCTGATTTTTCGATTTCGCCTTCAACAACTATTACCGGCGTTACTTGCAACGGTCCCCCGGTGACTTATTGCGATGTTGACGTTTCGCCCGACCAGTCAACGCAGACATACAGCGTCACGGTGCAGAACATGACCGACGTCGCAGGCAATAATCTCGCGACCACCACGACGAGTTATACAGGCGATGGAAGGCCATATATTGTGGCAATTACACCACTCGACAGCACGCATGTGCTGGTGCAGTGGTCAGAGCCGATCGGTAATGCCGCTTCAGTCGGCACGGCGGATTACACCATTAACCTGAATCCGGGGCCGGGCACCCTGAATATTACCGGAGCTTCTCTTTATCCTACCTGCACCGACCCTTGTTCTTCTGCTTATGTGATGTTGACGACGGCCGCACAGACTGGCGGCAGCGGTTATACTCTGCAGGTTAATAATCCGACTGGCAGTGTCGACAATACTCTCCCGGTCGGTAATGAGACTTCTGCGACGATTCCCGGTGGCGGCGGTTTTACCGGCAGCTCGGGGTCGAGCGCACCGACGGTAACTTCAGCCTCTTCTCCAGCGAGTACGACTGTCGTCGTGAATTTTTCCGAACCGATCGACAATGCGAGCATCGATACCACAGATTTTGCCTTCAATGTCGGTTGTCCGCTGAATGGTATCACGCCGACCTCTGCCGTGCAGGTGAGTTCGGGTGTGATTCAACTGACGATGCCGGCGCAAGCCGCCGACGGTGCATGTACGGTGACCGTCACTGGAGTGCGTGACCTGCTCGAAAACAATATTGCGGGTTCAAACACCGCGACGTTTAACTATTTAGGTACCACCACAACCGGTGGCCCCGGTGGTGATACGACTGCCCCCTCTGTTGTTGGTGTCTATGCGGCATCGAATACGCAAATTATCGTGTCTTTCAGTGAGCCGGTGACGGCTGGTACGGGCGGCAATATCGCCAATTACAATTTCTCTCCTTCATTACCTGGTGCTTCGGTGAGCTGCACGGGTGCTGTGTGTACTGTCACGGTACCCGCGGGAGTGCAGAGTGCGACGACCTATTCTCTGACGATTGCGGGCATACAGGACAATGCGACGCCGACGCCCAATACCATGGCGTCGACGACCGTAACCTTCGGTGGCATCGGCTCGGGTGGATCAACCGCCCCGACAATGTACTTTGCGCAGCTTGTGTCTCCACAGATTCTCGAGGTCAGTTTTTCAGAGGCGATGGATTTAAGCAGCTCGCAGAACACCGCATATTATACGATTACTCCGGCGAGCCCCGCGCAGACGATAAGTTCAGTCGTGCGACAGAGCGATCCGTCTAAGGTCAGAATAACCTTTAGTCCCGGTGCTTATGGTTCGGGCAATAGTTTTACTGTCACAGGTACGGCGAACATTCGCGACGTTTCCCTGACGGCTCTGACAAGCCCGATGTCGGCAACATTCAATGGTTTCGCCGGAGCACCCGCCGCGGCACCCGATCTTGCCGCCACGTCCGATACCGGCTCTTCGAATTCTGACAATATCACCAATCCGTTTCCGACACCGGGCCTGACATTTACCGGTACTGGCACTCCGGGCGACACGGTTGTGCTCTATCAGAACGGCGTTGCGGTGGCCACTGCCGTTGTTAATGCATTAGGTAATTATTCCGTTACACAGGCGACCTCACCTGGCAGCGGTACGTTCACCTACACCGTCGCGACCGTTTCGCCGACGGGCGTGGTGTCATCGCCATCCCTCGGCCTGAATGTCGTCGTTGATAATGTATTACCCACGGATCCGGCCACAGCACCTACTTTGGCGGCAGCGTCTGACACAGGGATTTCAAACTCTGATGCTATAACTAACCTCACTTCGAACATGACCGTGACGGGGACAATTACCGCTGATGCCACGTATGCGCAGGAAGTCGACCTCTATGACGGCGCAACATTGGTCACGACCGTGAGTGTGGCTGCCGGCCAGACAACATACACATTTTCCAATTTGTCTTTTACTCCCGGTGCGCACGCGTTGACTGTCAAAGTTCGTGATATTGCCAATAATTCAAGTGCAGCGGCTTCGCCCACGTTAAACCTGTCAGTCGATACAACCGCGCCAACGCTGGGGGTTACCAACGTTGTGGGCAGCAATGCGTACATCGATTTGCCATTCTCCGAGGGGCTCTATAGCACCTCGACACCCCCTGCAGCTGCGATCGTTCAGCCGGGTGCGTTTACCATCACCAATACCGGTGCGATTACCGTTTCGATTCAATGTATCAAGACCACAACCGCAGTGGGCTGCGGTGCGGGTAACGACGTCGTTGCCGGCACCAGCACGGTGCGTGCATTCTTGTCTATTACGGGAACAGTCACAGGAACGGAAAGCATCACGATCAATTCGGTTTCGACTGCCGTGTTTGATAATGCCGGCAATGCAGCTTCGGTGACGACGGGGGCGAAATCTCTCAATGCTGTAGGTGTTCCCAATATCACGGGTACGCCAACGTATACGTCAACCGGTGCAACGACGGGATATTTTACAGTTACTTGGGATGAAGCGCCTTACACAAACACGGCTGCTTCAGGGGTTCTGGTCGCCGGTGATTTTACGGTCACCTTCACCAAGAACAGCGGTAATGCGAACTCCGCGTCGATTACGGGCTTCCAGAACGGGGCAGGGGGCGCGCTGGCGACCGGCGATACGACGATGCGCATTCTTGTGTCTTTTGATGCGGCGACCAGCGGTGTGGAAACACTGCAATTGAATGCCGCCTCTGGGCAAATTTTTTCCGGAATTAATCCTTACCAGAATTCACCGACGACGGAACAAATCGGGCCGACAACTGCACCCGATGCCGTGGCACCCAACGCACCTGCGAGTCTCGATCTTGCCGATGCCGATGACAACGGTTTGATAAACAACGACAATATCACGACAGCAACATCAGGCCTGACCATCAGTGGCACGGCTGAAGCAAATTCTACCGTCAGGTTATACCAACCGAACACAGGTGGCACTCTGCTCGCGACGACCACAGCAGACGGTACCGGCAATTGGCAAACAGACATAGCGCTCGCTGCGGGCTCAAGTTATACCGTGGTTGCGACCGCGCGCGACGCCGCGCTGAACGTCAGCGCGGCTTCCTCTGCACTGACCATTACGGTCGATGGTACTAATCCGACCGCACCTACTGGTGTGAGTGTGCCGACATATACGACAACGACGACGACCAATGTCAGCTTCACTGCGGGAACCGACACGAATATTACGACGAGCAATGTGAAAATGTGCACGGCGAATGATTGTAACACGGGCTGTGTGGGCGCTACGACGGGTAACTCGCCGGTCGCTGTAAGCGGTCTCATAGACGGTACATCGTATTATGGTTGTGTGCAGTCTCGCGACCTCGCGGGCCTGACTTCGGCCTGGGTTGCGTCTGCCGGAACGGTAACGGTTGATACAACGAATCCGACGGT
>JAEUSA010000052.1 GCA_016788945.1 Leptospiraceae bacterium | reverse complement strand
TTGACCTCGGGGTTTGCCAAGCAAGCCACTTTACTCAGCGCGAGTAAGTTGCATTGAGGTATTTTCATAGAATGGTTAACTCCCCGTGTAGCGCACCGGCGGCATGAATTGCTTTGATCACATCGATAATCTCTGCCGAGGTGAGGCCAAGTTTATTGAGGTTGTCGACGAGCTCTTTTACGGTCGCACCTTCTTTCAGCTCGGCATTGGCGGGAGTCTTCTCTTCGCCATAGGTGTAAGCTTTCTTATTGCTCACTTCAACCTGCATTCCGTTATGCGTTACCATCACGCTCGAAATCGCGACATTGCCCCCTGAAACAATCGTTCCGGTACGTGTGTCGAGAACTACGCGCGTGCGCTCCGGCACATCGACTTTGACCGTGAGGATTTTGCTCAGATAATCGATATGATCGCTTGCATACGGTATGTTGAGTGCGATCGTTCCATCAGTGGATAGAGTCGCCGTGTTCGGAAATTTCTTATTGATCGCTGCGACAGTATTGCGTGCAGTCATAAAATCAAAATGGTGCAGCGATAATTTGCTCGATTTTGTTTTTTTCGCATCGTCTATCATCACGGTGGGCTGCGAAACCGCCCGTTCAATGATTGCGCCACCGGGAATATGGGCGGAATTATGCCTTTCCTGTGTCAGGCGGTCGTTAGGCGGTATGCGCCGGTTGTAGACGGAAAAATTATACAGCTGCAGATTATTGTTTTCTGTCGGGCGGGGTAGCGGAGCCGCAACCGGGCCCTGCGCGACCGCATATACCTGACCATCTGCACCTGTCAGCGCAGTCTGCAATAGCATGCCACCGTTGAGTGCGCGTGCATCGCCTATCGACGACACCCAGACATCGACGGGGTCGCCCGGGCGCGCATGTGTGGGAATTATGGCGGTGACCATGACGGCGGCGATGTTTTTTGCCTGTAACGTTTTTTCCCCTAAGTCGATGCCCCGGTTATAGAGATTTTTTTTCAGCGTTTCGACGGCGAGTTCTGAGCGCGAATCACCGCTGCCATTCAGGCCGATTACCACGCCATAACCCGAAACCTGATTTTCCCGGTGCCAGCTAATGCGCGCGATGTCGCGAACCGTGAGGCTGAGGGCTGATACGCTCGCTGCACTCGCGATCATGAGAATTAAACCGAAACTATATTTCAGGCGCATAGCGCCTGAAATATAGTTTCGGCGAATTCGCCGAGCGGTCATTGGTTGAGCCCCCCAAGAATCTGTTTCATGTGCTCGATCAGCAGTTCTTTACGCAATTGATCGCTGAATTCTGTCATGGTCGGTTTGGAATTCGGGTCTGTTCCTGCCGGCGGTTTCAGGTTCAGTTTTTCATCCTTGGGGAATGGCGGTTCGGAGTGTATGGTCAGCGCAAGATTGCCGATAAAACGCGATTCTATCGTACCCTGCTTGATGCGGCGGGCATCGATGATTCCGGTCATGCGTACGTTGACGGGTTTGCCATCGACGTTGAGTGTTTTCTGCGCGGTGATTGGGTAGTTGCCGTCGGCCTGCCGTGCGCCCAATATACCAGTCAGGTGAAAACGATAGCTGTCGCGCGTTTTGTTGTTACTGCTCGAGCTTTTGCTGCGTGATTTATTCTGTTGTGAAGTTGTCAAAAAAGGAATATTTTTCGTGTCGGGAACAAGCTTCATCTCAAATTGCTGCGCACTTTTCCACTGGCCGTCGCTGACGATATTAAAACTTTCATTGACCTCGATGGCGACGATCTCGCCTTCGCGCGCCGGCGCGACATAGGGGTTCTGGTCGCGCCAGAGAGATTCTTGCGCAAATAGGGCAGCGCAGGTAAAAAGGGTACAAAGCCAGAACAGGCGCAGGCCTTGTTTCATGGCATCAGCTCCGCGGTCGATTGTGTCAAAAGTTTTGCTTTGAGTGTTTTGCGCGTACCGTGCGGGCGCACATCAACGGTTTCGCCGGGAAACGCATCGGCGAGAATGGCTGCTTCGCGCGCAATTTGCATGTGCTCGCTTCTGATCACGAGCTGCACTGCCGTACCGCGGCGCACGCGGCGCTGGGGCGCTGCAGATTCTGCTTTTGGCAGTTGCAGTGAAGTCGCCTTGCTGATCACCACTGGCCCGCCGCTGATTTTGTCAGGTATGACACCCGCAGCCCACGAATGCAATTCAATGTCTTTGGCGCTCAGCGTCATGCGAGCGCCTTTGAATTCGATGCGGCAGTACTGGCGAAATTTTTCCGCTGCGCGTGGAGTGATTTGCGGCATTTCGATGAGATCGCTGAGGCAGATGTTCGGTTTTGTCGCCTCAAAAGTTGCCTTGAGCCGTATTTCGGTCAGCGGTATGGCGTACAAGACGGAAAACGAAACCATCACGATTGCGAGAACAGTCTTCAAGGCGCAGCTTGCTGGGCCTTGAAGACATCGGTTATTGCATCGTGACGCCAATCAATCCGCCTTTATTAACCGCGCTTCAGTTGTATCGCCGTCGACAGCATGCTGTCTGAGGTCTGAATGGATTTTGAGTTTGCTTCATACGCACGCTGCGCGACAATCATGTTCACCATTTCTTCGGCGAGGTTGACGTTCGACATTTCGAGAAAACCCTGCAGAATACCGCCGAAGCCGCCGAGGCCGGGGGTGCCGGGTATTTCGGGACCGCTGGCCGGAGATTCTTTGAATAAATTTTTGCCGATCGCCTTGAGACCCGCGGGGTTGACAAAACGGTAGAGTTCGATCTGGCCAATCTGGCGCGGAATCTGGTCGTCGCCCAGTTGTATGCGTACCTCGCCCTGTTCGTTGATGGTCAGGGTTTCAATGAGACCTTCGGGGGGGATCACGAGGGGTGGTTCGAGGGTATAGCCATCAGAGGTCAGCACCTGCCGGCGCGAATCAATTTTGAAATCTCCATTACGCTGGTAGCCGAAGGTACCGTCCGGCATCAGAATTTTGAAAAAGCCGACATC
>JAEUSA010000008.1 GCA_016788945.1 Leptospiraceae bacterium | reverse complement strand
ACAAGCAGCGATGGCTGTGTCGCACCACCTATACCTATTGCCCCGACTATAATGTGCCATAGGCCGGTTAGTCCACCCAACCGAATCCTATGGCATCGCGGCGCAGCAAGCGCCAATTGATTACCAAACGGAGGCAATATGAAACCTGAAATTGTAAAAAAATACCAACCCTACCGGCCATTGGAGCTCAAAGACCGCACCTGGCCGAACAAAAATATCCATACCGCACCACGCTGGTGCAGTGTCGATTTGCGCGACGGCAATCAGGCACTGGTTTATCCGATGGAGATTCCCGAAAAAGCCGAGCTGTTTCGGCTGCTCGTCGAGATCGGTTTCAAAGAAATCGAAGTGGGCTTTCCGGCGGCGGCGGATGTCGAGTATAATTTTCTGCGCTATCTTGTCGATAACCGGCTTGTCCCGAACGATGTCACCGTGCAGATACTCACGCAGGCGCGCGAGCACCTTATACGCAAGAGTTTTGACGCACTCGCCGGTGTAAACCGGGCGATCGTGCACATGTACAACTCGACTTCGACGTTACAGCGCGACGTGGTCTTCGGTATGAGCCGCGAAGAGATCAAAAAGCTCGCGGTCGACGGCATCAGGCTCGTCAAGCAGCTTGCGGCACAATACCACGAGAAGACCGGCACCATTTTCGACCTCGAATATTCTCCCGAGAGTTTTACGGGTACCGAAGTCGATTTTGCTGTCGACATCTGCGCGGCGGTCATGGATGCTTGGGAACCGACGGAGCAGAGTAAAGTTATTCTGAACTTGCCGAGTACGGTCGAGATGACCACGCCGAACCTCTATGCCGACCAGATCGAATATTTTATCCGCAATATCCCTCGGCGCGATCTTGCTGTGATCAGTTTGCACACGCATAACGATCGCGGCTGTGGGGTCGCAGCTTCAGAACTTGCGCTGATGGCCGGCGCAGACCGCGTTGAGGGTACGCTGTTCGGTAACGGCGAGCGTACGGGCAACTGTGATCTCGTGACCGTTGCTCTCAATATGCTCACTCAGGGGGTTGACCCCAAGCTCGACTTTTCGGAAATCAACCGCGTGGCCGAAGTCTATGAACGTACGACACGCATGGATATCCATAAGCGCCACCCGTACGTCGGCGAACTCGTGTTCACTGCATTTTCGGGGTCGCACCAGGACGCCATCAACAAAGGACTCGCCAAACGCAAACTTGCAGCGCACGAGGGGAAAAGCATCGTCTGGGCGGTGCCATACCTGCCGATCGACCCGCATGACATCGGCCGCACATATGAATCGATCATTCGCATCAATTCACAATCGGGCAAAGGTGGTGTGGCCTATGTTATGGAGCACGATTTCGGCTGCCGGCTGCCGAAGACGATGCATCCCGAATTCGCGCGCGTCGTACAGGTCATCGCCGAGCGTCAGGGCGGTGAGGTGATGCCGCAGGAGATCTACAAGGCATTCGAAGATGAATATCTGCTGAAAAAATCTCCGCTTAGCCTTGCCGGAATATCTTCGATTGAAGAGAAACCCGACAGCGGCGAGGTGAATCTGAAGCTTAAAATCGAGTCAGACCGCTCAGGTTTTCTGCAATCGGGCAGCAGCGAATACGAGGGCAGGGGCAATGGCCCGCTCGATGCGGCGCGCGATGCTATGAAAAATGCTACCGGCGGAAAGACGCAGTTCCAGATCAAGAACTATAGCGAACATTCGTTGGGCGAAGGCTCTGATGCCCGCGCGATTGCCTATATACAAATTGAGAAAGAAGATAAATCTACTTTCTATGGCGTCGGCGTCAGTCCCAACATCTCGCGTGCCTCGATTGAAGCGCTGTTTTCTGCGGTTAACCGCGCATTCGCCTGAGCCCATGCGCGGCTTAAGTATACTGCTGCTGCTCATCTGCAGCAGCAGTATTTTTTCGATCCGCTGGGAGCCGGGGCATGAAGACCGTCGTACCGACAAATGGGACCTCATGGTCACCGACCCGATCACTACCGACTCCTGCAACATGACGGCGAAGGGTCTATTCGTGTTTCAAGCATTTTCGCTGATCAATCTGACGCGCGCGCGTTACGACGGTGCGGGTAACCGGCGGCCGATCGATGCAACGGTCGCCGATCAGAGTATGCTGCTCAATCCGCAGCTGACGTACGGCATCAGTGAAAAATGGGAAATCGACGCGATTCCGTTTCCTGTCGTGATCAACGATAATTCGCGTGTTATCGACGGGCCGCGCGTAGGGTTAGGCGACGCCTCTGCCTGGTCACGCTATCTGGTATATGAACAGACGCATGAAGCGCAGTTTATTCCTTCGATGCTGTTCTTTACGATGCTGAAAGTTCCCTCGGGAATTGTGGATTTATCCGACGAAACGGGTAGGCGTACCTTTGGCAACCTGATGACCGAGTTCCACATCGGCCCGAACGTGATGTGGGAGTTCAGACCGGTGGTCATTAACCTCAACGTCTGGTATGTTTCGACCTATGGCCGTTTTTTTCATGCGCCCACCGGCACTGTCGCCGAAAACCCCGGCGATATGCTCGAACTCAACGCGTCGCTCGAATGGGTTGTGCGTGACTATGAAAATGATTCGTCGGTAATTTTTGCCGAGATCGTACAGACTTACCATGGGCGCTTCAAGGCAATCGGCAGAGGGGAAACCGATCAACCGGTATCGTATTCGCTGGTGGCGACGCTGGGTTTTGCCGAGTTCATTGACCGCAACACGTTTCTCATCATGTCGCTGTCGGCGACCTTATATGGTATCAACACCTACCAGAACTGGGGCCCATACCTCTCGGCCGGAAAAACTTTTCACTTCTCTCGTAGCTGACTACCAGTACCAGGTCGCTGCGAGCGCATAACGGCCCGAGGCCACCGTCGGCGTAATCATGAAACTGAGAGCCTTCTTTTTCCGCCGGTATTCATCCACCTCGTCTTCTGAAACGCCATTCTGGCGTTTGTCATATTCAGCACGAAAGTTTCTGCCCGTGATATAACCGATCGTTGTACCGATGATCGCACCGGCGACAACCTCTGACATCCAGTGGTAGTCGCCCTCAACCATACCGACGCCAATAGCCGTCGCAATCGGATAACCGAGCCATGGAATCCACTTATGTTCGCGGTAATAAGCGTGTTGTGAAGCGACGAAGGCAAACGCGCTCGAGGTATGCCCCGAGGGATAAGAATGGCGAAAGCGGAAGTTGTCGATGCGTTCATCCCAGCTTGGAAAAAAATCGTCGGCATTGGCGTTTTCTCCCGGGCGGTGCCGGCCGGTGATGACTTTCAGTGAGCCCACATAGGCACCATTGACGAGCACCGCCTGCGTGGCCGCGGCAGCAGCGCCCGTAAAACGGCGATGGTCTTGCCACAGGCCGAGCAGATAACCTGAAACGCCTAACACGAAGGTTGTCGCATCGCCGAGGCGCAGCATCGCAAACGCAAACGGTTGCCCGAGCGGGTTTTCTTTTTCAAAGTAGGTCTGAATGTTGCGATCGGCGGGGGTTTTGACCATAACAAAAGTTGTGGCAAATGCGCCCAAATGAAAGTAGGTGGATGTCCCCCAGAAACAATCGGTCAGGTTCTGGCCTAACAGGCTGAACGGATGCAACGCCGCGGGTTTCTCGTACGTCGCAAATTTGTCTGAAGTGGGCGCGGCCGGTGCCGGCGCCGCCGACAATGAAATCCCGGAAACGAGCCATAGGGCCAGCGCAAATTGCCGCTGGCGTTTAGAATAAATAACCAATCGAACCTCCGAGCCATGGCAGGCGGCGTGATTCGATGCCCACGCTGTCGATGCCCTGAAAAACATAGAGAGTCGCGCGTAAGCTTATGCCGCCTTGTCGGGGCAGATAAGCTGCGCCAATACCCACGACCGGAGTGAAAACCTGACCGGTTACTGTGGCGCGCACGCCGGTACGTGCGGTGCGGTCGGCGCCGATAACGGCATTGCCACCGAACAGAATTTCGGCAAAAAATGGAGAATCACTGCCAACAGGCTGCCACAGCGCTGAAAGTGAAATAGGTACTATATGAAAACTGGCCGCTTGGCCTGCCGCACTGCCTGCGGGTATGTCGATGTAGCTGTAACCAGCATTGGCCATCAAGCGTTCGTAGAAACGATAACTGAACCGTGCCGAATACCAGATGCCCTGTCCATACGATTCGAGAGCAACAATTTTGCGTGGTACCGCCGGCGTTTGTGCTTCGGGTTCAACCGGGAATAGCGCTGCACATGCGATGAGCGCGCCAGCGTACAGGACGATACGGCAAAGAGACTGCATGGCGCGTGGAGGGGCGTGTGCTCCGGTGCCCTTACCGGGTCGAGAATTTTTGCGAAATTCGCTGGGTCGCCGGGAAATGCACAATACCGGTCGGTATTGCGTTGTGCGAAACCTGAATCT
>JAEUSA010000432.1 GCA_016788945.1 Leptospiraceae bacterium | reverse complement strand
TGAAAAAGGTTGCAGGCACCATGCGTCTCGACCTCGCGCAGTTCCGTGAGCTCGAAGCGTTTGCGGCTCTCGGTACAGAACTCGACCCTGCAACACAGCGCCAGATCGATCGCGGTCAGCGCCTTGTAGAGCTTCTCAAGCAGCCGCAATACCAGCCGATGCCTGTTGAAAAACAAGTCATCTCAATTTATGCTGCGACAAAAGGCTTCATGGATAAAATTCCCGTGGCGCATATCCGCGAGTTCGAAGATAAGCTCCTCGAATTCATCGAGAAGACGCACAACGAATTCTATGTCACGATCCGTGATACTAAGGGATTGCCAGACGAAGGAAAATTAAATACCGTGTTGGCAGATTTCGCCGATTCATACCTGCGCAGCAAATCAGCAGACCCGCGTTAAGTTAAGGAGCCATGGCAACCTCGAAAGAAATACGCAGCCGGATCGGTTCGGTACAAAATACCAAAAAGATCACGCGGACGATGGAGCTCGTCTCCACCGCGAAGGCGAAGAAAGCTGTAGATAAGGTTGTTGCATCGCGCCCCTATGCGCAGAAGATCAAGGAATTGATCGGTTCGCTGGCGGCGCAGGGCGAAGTGGCGGATCATCCGTTGCTCCGCCGGCATACGCATATCCGCAAAGTGTTGGTTGTTGTTGTCACTGCAAACCGCGGCCTCTGCGGCGGTTATAACTCCAATATTATCCGCACATCGGTAGCGCTGATGGAAGCGTATAAAAAAGCCGGGGTAGAAGTAGTACTGCATGCGGTCGGCAAGAAAGCCATCTCGTATTTTAATTACCAGAAGATTCCATATGCAGCTTCATTCACAAACGTTGACGACAAGCTGCGTTTCAGCGATGCGCAAAAGTTTGCAGAAGCCTACATGGAAGCGTTCGCGCTCGAAACTGTCGACAAAATCGATATCGTCTATACGAAATACCTCAGCGCCGCGACGCAAAAACCCGTCGTCGACACGGTATTGCCCGTTGAAATTAATACCGAAGAGAAAGAGCATAAATCGCTGCCCTTCCTCTTCGAGCCAGACCCGCAGGCGATCTTGGAGTCTTTGCTGCCTAAGGCGATTTGTATGAATGTTTACCAGTCGCTCATCGATGCGATCGCTTCGGAGCAGATCGCGCGCCGTATCGCGATGAAATCGGCGACTGACGCCGCATCGGATATGATTAAGTCGCTCACGCTGCAGTATAACCGTATTCGTCAGGCAAAAATCACACAGGAGATCGCGGAGATTGTCGGCGGTGCCGCGGCGATTCAATAGTCGCTGAGGCGATAAGGTATAAAGAGAGGAGAATTTATGGCAAATGGTAAAGTAAGTCAGGTCATCGGGTCGGTCATCGATGCAAAGTTTCCCGAAGGACAGTTACCGGAAATTTATAACGCACTGGAACTCAAACTGGGTGAAAATACCTTAGTTCTTGAAGTGCAACAACATTTAGGCGGTGGTGCGGTCCGTACCGTCTCGATGGGTTCTACCGACGGCGTTGCCCGCGGTATGGAAGTTGTGGATACCGGCGCACCGATTTCGATTCCGGTGGGTCTTAAATCCCTTGGTCGTATCTTTAACGTTCTCGGCCAACCCGTCGACGAAGCCGGCCCCGTTCAGGTTGACGAGCGCCGCCCGATCCACCGCGCGGCTCCCGGCTTTGAAGACATCGAACCAAAAACGCAGATCTTCGAAACAGGCATCAAGGTCATTGACCTGCTCGAACCGTATATCCGCGGTGGTAAGACAGGTCTCTTTGGTGGTGCCGGTGTAGGGAAGACCGTTATTATCCAGGAACTCATCAACAACATCGCAAAGCAGCACGGTGGTTATTCCGTGTTTGCCGGTGTCGGTGAGCGTACGCGCGAAGGTACAGACCTTTTCCTCGAAATGCAGGAATCTGGCGTTATCGACAAAACCTGTCTCGTGTTTGGCCAGATGAATGAACCGCCAGGGGCGCGTCTCCGCGTGGCGCTGACGGCACTCACTCAGGCCGAATGGCTGCGTGATTACGCAGGTACAGACGTTCTGCTGTTCGTCGACAACATCTTCCGTTTCACACAGGCGGGTTCAGAGGTGTCTGCGCTTCTCGGCCGTATGCCTTCTGCGGTAGGTTACCAGCCGACACTCGCGACCGAAATGGGTCAGCTACAAGAGCGCATTACTTCAACAAAGAAGGGCGCGATTACTTCGGTTCAGGCGATTTATGTTCCTGCCGACGATATCACCGACCCGGCCCCTGCGACAGCGTTTACGCACATCGATGCCTCAACCGTTCTTTCAAGGAAGATTTCAGAAAAAGGGATCTACCCCGCCGTTGACCCGCTGGGTTCAACAAGCCGCGCTCTCTCACCAGGAGTCGTCGGCGAGCGCCACTACAAGATTGCCCGCGAAGTACAGCGCATTCTGCAGCGTTACAAAGACCTGCAGGACATCATCGCAATTCTCGGTATGGACGAGCTTTCAGAAGACGATAAGATTCTCGTCGGCCGTGCGCGCCGCATTGAGCGTTTCCTTTCGCAACCGTTCCATGTGGCAGAGCAGTTTACCGGCGCTCCCGGTAAGTACGTAAAACTCGAAGACACCATCCGTTCTTTCGAAGAATTGCTATCGGGCAAATACGACAGCTACCCAGAAAGCGCCTTCTATATGTGCGGCGCGATCGAAGATGTTGTCGAAAAAGCCAAGGCGATGAACAAGTAAACCATGGAATCCGGCAGCGCAGAACTCACCGTCAGCATCTACTCGCCTGAGAAGAAGCTGCTCGAAGAGCCGGCGGTTTCCGTCGGCCTGCCGGGCAAGAAAGGTAACTTCACGGTTCTCCGTGGCCATGCTAACCTCGTGGCTGAACTCGAAGCGGGTATCGTTCATGTACAAACCGGCAGCCGTGACGAACTCTATGTTGTTGATTCGGGCTTTGCTGAAGTTAAGAACAACCAAGTCATCGTCCTCGTTGAAGGCGCGACAGATCCAAAAGATCTGGATGCGGCACAGGAGCGTGCGGCGCTTGAAGAAGCGCTCAACCGCGCGACAGAAAATCCTGTGCAATACGCGAAGAAACAGCACGACATCTCTCTGCGCCGTGTACGCGCGCGCGTAGCAGATACGGTTAAGAAGTAATCAGCCGCTGCCTTTCAGGCGAGTACCGCGGCGGTCTTGATACGATAATCCGCCGCGCAGTAGAATCCATACCTTTTTGCGCGCACGGGCAATAATCTTCACTTCTTCATTTTTTTCACCTGTCGGTGGCAGATCGAGCACCTCATCGAGAATCAGCATCATCTGATCCATAATCAGCTGCGCTACTTCTTGCCCTATGCCGATCGGTACGCCCTGCCATTCGGGCAGACCAATAAGGTCGTGTCCGAGAATGAGCGCCATATCGCGTATTTGCTCACGAATGCGGGTACGCACTCGTACTCGGCCGCCGAGCCTTTCTTTGGTGAGAAAGAGAAAATACCGGCGGTGCCGCCGCGCAAAACGAATGAAGGTGCCCACAGATTCGTAGACCAGCTGGCGTGCGGTCAGGCGGCGTGCGCGAACCCCCGCGACGAGATTCTCCATCGGCCTGAAACAGTAATCCACCAGTTCGACGGCCAGATCTTCCATTTCGTTGAAATGGCGGTAGAACGTAGCGGGCACAACGCCGGCCTCGCGTGTAACTTCGCGCAGGCTGATCGACGAAAAACTGCGATCGTCGCTCATCAGCTTAATGGCGGCAACCATCAGCGCGCGGTGGGTTTTGAGGCGTTGCTGGGATTTTTTCATTTTTGTTTATTCAGCGAGCGAATCTGAAAATATTCGTAAACCATGGGCAATAGTGAAATAAAAACGATGCCTAGTACAACGAGACTGAAATGTTTGCGGATAAAATCGAGGTTGCCGAACGCATAACCCGCAAGTGTCATCGACAGAATCCAGAATACTCCGCCGGCGACATTGAAGATGGCAAAATCACGGTAACGCATGCCGGCGATGCCTGCGACAAAAGGAGCGATCGTGCGCACAATCGGCACGAAGCGGGCGAGAACGATCGTCTTATTCCCGTATTTTTCATAAAAGTCGTGAGTCTTCTGAATATATTCCGGCTTCACGATGCGCGAAAATTTTCGCGTCACGAATTCGCCCAAAAATTTACCGACAGAATAATTAACCATGTCGCCGAGAATGGCGGCTATCGAAAGGCCGATCAATATCATCGGCAGCGAAAGTACTCCGCGCGCCGCGATCGCCCCGATGGCGAACAGCAGGGAGTCACCGGGTAAAAACGGCGTGATCACAAGGCCGGTCTCCGCGAAGATGACGCCAAAAAGAATAGCGTACATCCATATACCATACTGTACCGCCCAAGTATCAAGGTAGCGCTCAAGATGGAGCACAACGTCTAAAGCGGAGATAATGAACTCCATGTTTACTATTCTTCCCGTGCCCGGTATTCTGGCAATTAATATCTATAGAAACGAATGTTTGCTATCGCCGATCGTTCGTGACGCGGGGGATTTTTTTGGCACTGAATGCAATAATCCTTGTCGCACCCTGTCCGCTGGCTGTTTTGGGTCTATGCTGCGACTAACTATGCTGGCGGCGGTTGCCTTGCTTGCCGCCTGTACGACCACCACCAAGCGACTCGATGCAGGTCAAGACATGCTGGCCGATTCGGGTGAGCTGACCCGGGGTGAACTCGAGCGCGCTGCGGGTGAACTCGCACAAAAGGTTAAGGCGCACTTTGCGAAGAATGTGCCGCCCGATGGTTTGTTTGTGGCATTTCTGCCCACGAAAAACGATACGTCGGAGCAGTTGCCCGTCAATGTTTTCGATAACCGGGTTGTCGGCGATCTGCTGACGGCAAAAATTTATACCGTGCGTGTTGAAGACCGCACGAAGGCACTATCAGAAATTGCGTTCAGCCAGACCGGTGCAACGGCAACCGGAATTTCAGCCGGTAAAATGCGCAGCCCCAATTTTTTCATTCAGGCCGAAATAACCGAAAACCTGTTCAAGAGCGGCGGTGACCGTATCGTCGAGCAAATATTGAATTTCGAACTGCGCTCCGTCGAAACACAACTCGTTGTGTTCAGCGAGCGCATTGTCTACCGTAAGAAGCCGCGAAACCAGAAGGGCGGCGTTACGTGGTAATCACCACAATGAGAGCAGCTGCTCTCATTGTGGTGATGTCAGCCGTTGCCTGCGCCGGGTCGTATCAGAAAAAAATACAGGGCACAGAAGAGTCCTTTTATTCGGGCGACATTGACGGTGCAGTGACGAAAATCACTCCGCTCGCGCAAGATTCATCGTCGCGTGACCGGCTGCTGTTTTATATGGAAGCAGGCGTCGTCTACCACACCAAGGGGGATTACGAAACCAGCAATGAGATATTTCGCCGTGCCGACGAAATGGCCGAAGAAATCAAGACGAGCATTACCGATTCGGCGAAAAGTTTTCTGCTGAATGACCGCGAATCGGCGTTTCAGGGTGAAAATTTCGAACGCGTGCTCATCAAATATTATATTGCGCTCAATCAGGTTTTGCTCGGCGATCTGGAAAATGCCAAGCGCACATTGCGCAAACTTGAAGCAGATCTCAAAGAGATGAAATACGAAGATTCTGCCTTTAAGCAGATTCTGGCGGCTCGCTATCTCGACGCACTGATTTCAGAAGAACTTCGGGCTTTCAACGATGCGCGCGTGCAATACAAAAATCTCGAGATGTTTGGCGCTGACCGTGACTTTATTCATGGCGAGCGCTATTTACTCGCGATGCGCGCGGGCGATGCAGGTGATATGGCAAAGCATGCCGCGCACCGCCCGCAGCTGCCGGCAAAAATGAAAGAAGCCGGCGAGCTGGTTCTGCTCGTGCAATCGGGCAAAGCCGCCGTCAAGGCGAGTCGCGGCAATCTGATGAATGACCGCGAATTCGCCATCGCGCTCAGGGTGGCAATTGACGTCGCCATTCTCTCGCACGGCAAGGGGCTTTCGACTGCAGGTGTGATTGCGATGATGGGCACCGCGGAAAATCCGATACCGAAGTTTTCCTTCCGTGACGCCGATTCGCTGCCTACGCTCACTGTTGCCGAAAAAACCGTGCCGAAACCCGCACTATTGACCGACTTCGATCAGATCGCCGAAAAGAATTTTAATGAGAACTATTCTTCGTATATCAATAAGAACGTTGCTTCGATTGCGACCAAAATCGTGATTGCGGCGGTTGCCGCCGATGCAGTAGCGCGCCAGATCAGAAAAAACGATAACGGCATTGTCGGCGCTCTTGGCGGTCTTGCCGTCGGCATCGGCGCGGGCGGTGCTGTGGCGGCGACGGTTAAACCCGACCTGCGCTCATGGCACATGCTGCCGGCACGCTTCTCCGCGTTGCGCATAGTGTTGCCAGCAGGGACCTATCAGATCAGCACACCGGCGACCGAAGGATTGGTTGTGCTCGGCAATCACGAACAGCCCGTTGAGATTCGGCCTGGTAAAAAGACATTCGTATCACTGCGCAGCTTTAAGCGCGGGCTTTAGCGCGCCTGATCCAGAAAATTGCCAGAGCACCGGCGAGACAAGGCAGCCACACGGCGGTCAGTTCCGATTTGAGAATAATCCACCCACGCGCAGAAAAAAATGCCTGCACGCTGAGCGGGCTTACCTTGATCGGGCGCCACGGCAGAAAATAGCGATGGTCGTTCGCCGGAATAAAAAAACCGACGCCGAGCCCGCCATTGGTTAAGGCATCGAGTATGCCGTGCGATGCCGCGGAGATCAGCAAAAATAGAAATACACGGCCGCGCCTCGCGCTGAAAGCGGGCAAAGAGCACAGGCACAGCGCGAGAATTGCCGCAAACGCGAGCGAATGCGTTACACCGCGGTGGCCGAGCGCATGTTCGTACGGAATGCCGAAGCGAAAGGCGATGACGTCGGCGTCGGGCAGCATGCTCAGGAGCACGCCGAGCAAGACGGCTTTCAGCGGAATGTTGGATCTGCCCATGGCGATGCCGAGGCTCAGCGGCACAACCGGATGTGTGATGAGGGAAGCCACGGCGAATCAGCCGAGTGCTTTTTTGATTTCGTCGGGGGCCTGAATCAGTTCGATGAGCACGCCTTCACCGCAGAGCGGGAATTCGTCGTTGCCTTTCGGATGAATAAAACATACGTCATAACCCGCGGCACCTTTGCGGATACCGCCCGGCGTGAAGCGCATGCCTTTTTCTGTCAGGTAGCTTACCGCAGTTTGCAGATCATCTACCCATAGGCCGATGTGGTTGAGCGCGGGTTCGTCGACTCGCGGTTTCTTCGCGGGGTCGATCGGCTGCATGATGTCTATTTCTACGGCGTGCGGCCCGTGGCCGAGCTCGAGGATATCTTCATCGACGTTCTCGCGTTCGCTTTTGAAATCACCCTTGAGGGTAAGACCGAGGGTGTCGACCCACAGTGCGCGCAGGCGCTGCTTGTCACTCGCGCCGACAGCAATTTGCTGAATACCAAGTATTTTAAAGGGACGCCTTGATGCGCCGCCTTCGGCGCCACTCGGCGCAGGCGTCATGCTTCTGATTCTTTCAGGGTATAGATTTCGTCTTTCACCGGCAATTCGCGGCGCAGATTCTTGATAAACGGATTCGGATCGCCCATCGGTGAGTAGTCTGGGCAGTCAGAAACCACACGGCGTGCCACCGTAAAATATTTATATTGCTTCTCTTCGCCCGAGCGCTTGGCCCAGCGTTTTTTGGAGCATTTTACCCGTAATACATATTTGGTCGCGTCGGCTTCAAAAACGCGCACGACATGGCAGTGCTCACAGTTTGCACAATAGACTTTTTCACGCATTCTATCGGCTAATTTTGCTTTCGAGACAAAGGGTCAATGAAAATCATTGACCCCGCGTATCTTTTCTGCGCGCTCACGCATGCTCAAGACGCTTGCCACCGAAGAACTCGGCATTCTCAACGCCCTCGCGGAAAATGGCCTGAAAACCGACGCCGAACTCGCGGCCTTGTTACGCCTCGATGTGGCAAAAGTGTCTGCGATCAGGTCTGAGCTTGAATCCGCGGGTATTATTCTCAAATACCGCGCAATCATTAACTGGGAAAAAATCGAGAGTACCGGGGTAAACGCTGTCATTCAGGTTAAGGTCACACCGGCGCAGGGGCAGGGGTATGACGAGGTCGCGCGCAAGGTGGCGGCGTTTCCCGAAGTGCGTACTTGCCTTCTTGTTTCGGGTTCATTTGATCTTCTTGTTGAGGTGGATGGCCCCTCGTTACGCGATGTGGCTTTTTTTGTCGCCGATAAACTCGCGACCATCGAAGGCGTCAACCACACGAGCACAAACTTTTTGCTCAAACGCTACAAACAGTCAGGGGATATGTTTTCGGTGAGCGGCAAGACGCATCGATTGCCGATGGTTATTTAAGCCTGCGCGCTGCAGATTATTTCAGCTCATCGCGTGCCACAGGCTAGCTGAGAAGATTTAGATCTATAAATTTTTCATCCACAAACGCACACGCTGTGCCTGTGAGGCATGTGGCGCAAGTTCGAGGAATTTTTCAAAATTCTTTTTGGCGTCAGCTTTTTTCTTTTCGGCCTGCGCCGCGATGCCTGCACCGAGGTACCCCTCGGCCACATCGGGATAAGCCGCTATCGCGCGCGCATAAGATTTTGCCGCGTCGCGCGTCTTCTTCATTCTCAGGCTGACATTGCCGTGGTTGAGCAGCAGTCGCACATCGGTGAATTTATGTTTTTCAGCGAGGTCGTAGCTTTTAATCGCCCCGGCAAAGTCATTGCGGCTCGCATTTAGGTTGCCCTGAATGAAATGCGCACGGCCATATTGCGGATGCCGCTGGAGCAGATCTTTGAGTGTCAGGCCGGCTTCATTAATTTTGCCTTCGCTGATCTGCACTTCGGCGATCGACGCGAGGCATTGCTTTTGCGTCGGGTTAGCGCGCTCGCCATTGCGTGCAGCAAGCATCGCCTGGCGCATATCGCCTTTGTCAATCAGCAGCTCTGATGCTTCGCCATAGAGCGCCGCTTTTTTATTTTCGTCAGTGGCGGCGGCCGCGTCTTTCATGAGGCCATCGATCTTCTGATTAATCGGGATATCGAGTTTTTTGACCGCAGCCTTGTCTTTGCATGCAGCGAGTAGCAGAGAGATCACAATCAGGAAGTATATGGTAATATGTTTCATCGCAGTGCTCCGGAAATCTTATTTTTCGGGTAATTCAACGCCGTTCATATAGATCGCGATCATTTCGTCGACCTTTGTTTCTATGTCGCGGGTGTATCGACCGTAGAGCAGCCATTGAGACAGCACTTCGCGCAATCCACCCGATACCAGAAAGCTCATGAGTTCTGAATCGTGTTTCTTCAGACGCCCCGAGGTAATGCCGCGGTCGAGCATCACGCGTATCGTCGCCTGCAGCAATTCTTGAAACCAGATTGTCTGCGCGCGTATTTTGGGTTCTGAATTCATCGTCGTCAGCAGTAAAATTACCGTGTTGCGGTGGTTTTGGAAAACGGACAACAGGGATTTCGCCAATTCGCCGAGGGCGAGCTTGAAATTCTTGTGGTCAAGTGCTTCGACCTGCAGATCGGTAAGATAACGCTGGATGTCGATGAAGATCTCTTGCAAGAGTGCATTCATGACCTGTTCGACATTCTGAAAGTGCAGGTAGAAAGTGCCCCGCGCGAGCTTGCTTTTTTTCACCACATCGGCAATCGAGGTACCCGCATAACCTTTCTGGGCGAATACCTGCCGGGCCGCTTCGAGAATCTTCTCGCGCGTGAGTTCTTTACGTTTTTCCTGTCGCATAGTTTTGAGCCTTGTTGGACAGCCTGTCTTAAAGTTGCGAATCGGTCTGCAACGTAAATACCAGAGTCCGCCCGCCCCGCCAGCATGTTAGAAGAAGCCATATTGCGCAACGCCCTGAGTATCGCCTACGCCGAAGCCGAGCTCGCGTTCCACGAGAACGAAGTACCGGTTGGTGCGGTGATTGTTCACAATAACGAGGTTATCGCGCGCGATCATAACCGCATTGTGCAATTTTCCAATGCGCTGCGCCATGCGGAGCTCAATGTGATCGAAAAAGCCGCACAATTAATAAAGAATGAACGCCTCACCGAATGCCATCTCGTCACGACTCTCGAGCCGTGCATGATGTGTTCGGGGGCGGTGGTGCTCTCGCGCATTGCTTCGGTGCATTTTTTAGCTGACGAAGAACGTTCCCCGGGCCTGCGCTCGCTTTTGGCCCTGCCTGAAATCAACCATAAGCCGCAGCTCTATCGCCACCGCAGCGACGAATGGGATTCCGCATCGCTGCTCAGGCGTTTTTTTCAGATGCGCCGATCATGACCAAGGCGCCACAACACACCAGAACCGATTCGGGTGAAGCCCCTTATCCGCAGCTGAAGATTCACCGTTCGGCGCTTGCGCACAATCTGCAGCGTTTTCGCGACATGGCGCCCCGTGCGCGCATTTTGCTGCCGGTGAAGGCCAATGCGTACGGTTGCGGGCTGGCGACGTTGTTTCCGTTTTTTCGCGATGCCGGTGTTGATATGTTGGGTGTCGCGAATTGCCAAGAGGCGGTCGAGCTGCGCTCATTAGGTTGGCAGCGGCCGGTGTTGAATCTCGGTGGCTTTTTTCCGCAGAACATCGCTACGATCATTGAGCACGATATCTCGGTGTCGCTGACCGATCTGTGGCAGATTGCTGCGCTCGATGCGGCGGCGGGTGATGCCGAGGTGCAAGTGCACATCAAGCTCGACCTCGGTATGGGGCGCATCGGCATACGCCGCGGCGATGTCGCAGAGATGCTGAATGCTCTGCAGAATGCTCGCCGTCTGCGCGTTGCCGGAATCTTCACGCATTTTCCGCATGCCGGCAGTGACGTCGGTGCCGAGACGTTGCGGCAAAATGATGAGTTTTTGCAGGTCGCCGCTAACATCATGCACAGCTTGTCGCTGTCTCGTGAGGATGTTCTGCTGCACGCCGCGAATTCATACAGCGCTGCGTTTTTTTCTGCCACACATCATGACATGATCAGACCCGGCATATTGTTCTACGGTTATTACCAGAGCGAGGCCGACCGCGAGGCATACCATACGCGCCTTAACCTCAGACCCTGTCTCGAACTCGTCGCGACACCAATCAGTTACCGCCGGCTGAATCGAGGTGAGGGTATTTCTTATTCTTCGCTTTATCACGTCGTTACCGAGTACGAAGACGTTGCCGTGTTACCGTTGGGTTATGCCGACGGTATACCGCGAGCACTTTCAAACCGTATCCAATTCGGTAAATTTCCGCTGCGCGGCAGGGTCACGATGGACCAGATCGTCGTCGGTGCCGATTCGTCAGAAAAAGAAATCCGCCTGTTGGGTGAGGGTGTACCATCGCTCGAATATTGGGGCGAACTGGCGCAGAGTTTTTCGTATGAGATTATGTCGCATTTGGGCAACCGGCTGCGCCGCGTGCTGGTTTAGCGATTGTTGCGCTCTGTCGCACAGACGCAATACCTCTCGACATGGGCGCTGCGTCGTGCGAACCGCCTGATGCACAAGGGGGATTTATGAAAAAAATCTGGTTTATTGTATTAGCGGCGGTTTTGGCCGTGAATTATTGTAAGAAGAGCGTCGCCGGACAGACGCAGCAGTGGCAGAATGCCCTGAAAGATCTCGACGAAGCGACGACGCAGTACCCGGCATTGAAAAAAATTCTGAACGCTCGCGCGAGTGAGGCTAAAGCCATCTATGCCGAAGCCGAAAAAATCAGTGATGAAAAACAGAAGGCGGAAAAAATTGCCGCGGCCATCGCCAGCCTCAATCAAGATCTCGGTGTTGTTGTCGAAATCAAGACCAAACTTGCCGGTATCGATAGCACGATTGGCAGAATTACCAAGACGAAAACGACAACCGACCGCGCTAACCGCGCAACCGCTGAGATCAAAGCTATCCGCAGCGAGCAGGCAGCGATTGAAGCCGACTTCAGCGCGCTCAAGCCGGCAAACAGCGAAGAACTCAACAAGCAGGCACGCGATATCGTCGGCCGCATTATTTCGCTTTCGGGTCGTGCCGATCGCGCGCTAAAGCTCGTCAAAGGAAAATAATTCAACAGAACACCGGCTTGTGGTGAAAGCAACATTGCGTATGGTTTGGCGACGCGCGCCGCTGCTGGCGCTCGCGTTTACCATATTTGCTGCGCCGGCGCCGACGCGCAAAAACGGCATCGAATCTGCGGCCGCGGCCGCAGATTTCAGGCTGATGAATGCAATTTTTTCGCAGGCGCATGCCACTGCCTTCAGGCAGATACCGAAAGGTGATGTGCCCGATATTTTCAAAGACGCAGGCCGCGTCAGCATACGCGATTTTATTGCGCGTGTGCTGGCCTACTACCGCGGCATTAAGGTCGATCATACGCAGATCGGCTTCTCTTCAGAGCTAATCGAAGAACTCGGGCTCGGTAATACCATGTTTCCGTTTCCTTTGAAATTTTTCGACGGAAACGCGCACTTCGACTGTGAGTACCACGATATTCCATTCGGTTCTGAGCTGACGCATATCAACGGCCGGCCGATGGTTGAGATTCTGCGCGATATCAACAAAGTGTTCGGTATTCAATCGGTGCCGGGTAAGTGGGATGACTACCGCCTCGAAGAGAATTTTTCCTTCCTTTACTACATCGCGCGTGGCGAAGAAAAAGAATGGAGCCTGAGTGTCAGGCCGCCGCGCGCCGCCGCGGCGCGTGTTGTGAATTACCGAATCCGCGAAGGTGGTAATGCGCCGCGCATTCAGCGTGCTTCGCTTTCACTTTCGCAATACCAGCAACCTCTCGTCACCATGTATGTGCCGCGCGCGAAATCCCTCTATTTTGCCGTAAACACCTTCATGCCTTCGATGAATCAGCTCGATTCATTCGAAAGTTGGCATAACTACCTGAGTTTGCTGCACAACGAGGCAAACGCGCGCAAACCGGAAAATCTCATCATCGATCTCAGGCAGAATAAGGGTGGAGTCATGAATTTTTCGGCCTTTGCCGCGCAATGGTTTCTGGAAAATCCGCTGACCGATAAGAGCCGTAACCGCATTCGCACCCGCATGCTTCCGTTTCGCGAGCATATCGTCGGCCTCAATGCCGAAAATGCCGAAGAGATGATGTTGAAGCGCGTCGAGCAGCATATGCAAGATTTCTATAGCGATAAAATGCAAGATGGCTATTTTGAGGTCCGCAACAACGACGCAACCAAGCTGGAGCTAAAGCCCGTGCGCGGTGCCTATAAATTCCGGCGTATTGTCGTGCTGATGGGGCCGGCAACCTATTCGGCCGCCGTGAATTTTGCGCGCCTGTTGAAGATCGGCAACCCGAATGTCACGCTCGTAGGGCAAGAAACCGGCAGCCCCGGTTCGGGCCATGCCGCAGATATTCTGGTGACCTACCGGCTACCCGTCACAGCTTTGCTCATTCTTGTACCGCTTGCACAGGTAGATTTTTTTCCGTTGGTGAACGGGCAGCAGCAGCAGCGCGGGCTCATGCCCGACATTGTTGTGCAAGATAAAGCAGATGATTTTGCGCAAGGCCGTGATACTCTGATTGAGCATGCCACGCAGTTGCTCAGCAGCGGAAAATAATGTTGATCAGGTTATGGTTTGCAC
Source organism: Leptospiraceae bacterium (assembly GCA_016788945.1). Classification (GTDB taxonomy): domain Bacteria; phylum Spirochaetota; class Leptospiria; order Turneriellales; family Turneriellaceae; genus Turneriella. The sequence continues at coordinate 375 of JAEUSA010000432.1, read as the reverse complement.
TCTTGGCCGCTGCCGTTTTCGTCGGCTGCTCGAGTGATCCTATTCGCAACCGACCGATCTCTTTCTCTGAGTGGCGCAAACAAGAGACAATCCGCTACATCAACAACCGTTACAACCGGTCGATCGACTCGCTCGAAATGCTACCGGTCATGATTGTTGTGCACTATACCGCAATGGATTCGCTCGAGACTTCGTTTAACTATCTCAACAACGAAGAGATGGAATCGGGTCGGGGTTTGCTGAAGAGTGCGGGCGGCGCGAACATCGCGGTACAGTTTCTGGTGGCGAAGTCAGGCGAAATTTTTCGCCTGATGCCCGAGAATCATATCGGCAGACATGTCATCGGTTTGAACCGCCATGCAATCGGTATCGAAA
>JAEUSA010000350.1 GCA_016788945.1 Leptospiraceae bacterium | reverse complement strand
TCGCCGATCTGCACAAAACGGAATTTTCCGCGTACCCTGTTGTCAACAAGGCGGGCTGCTTCGACAAATTCGCGCACACCCTTCATCGGGTCGAGTCGACACAGCGACACGACGAGGCGCTGCGACGCCTTAAGTCCGAGTTCACGGCGTACCGCCCTGACTTTTGCGGCCTGGACGGCAAACGCCTTCTCGTCGCGACCATAGCGAATGCACTGGACTTGCCGTTCGGAAACCGGCAGCCGTTGCAACGCGAGGGAATTCATGAGTTCTGATGTCGTGACGAGTCTTTCGATGCGGCGGTAGACGAGGCGGTGCAACAAATCTTTTTTGCGCGCAAACCCCATATAGAGGCTGAAGATATGACGAAACGCTGTGCCACGTTGCCGCTGAGACTTCGACACCTTGCGGCCGCCGCCCTGAAAACCTCCATGTTCGCGTCGGCCCGCGGGCATCCGTGCCCTTCGGAAAAAAAACGCCAGTGCGACCAGAATCATGTCATCGCGTTGATGGCTATGCCACAGCCCGACACTGTACTGTTTATCGATTTTACGTAGCCGCAGCATACGCGCAAGGCTATAGCGCGAGCCTCGCGGAATAAATTCTACTGCAATACCCAACGATTTAAGCTCGGGGATCATAAACGCCTGCTGGTCGCAAACCACAACCTGCTGCACCCCGCTGCCATGGAGTTTCACGATCAGTTCGCGCACGTAGAGTTCAAGTCCACCGCGTGAAACAGAAGTCATCAAGTGCGCGACGATCGCCGCCGGTTTATCAGGGGTCATTTATCCGCCGGGCTACTGTCGGCTTTACCTGCCCCTGCCTTGTCAACCGGTTCGAAATATTCAAGCTTAACATAGGCTGCCGGATGCGCGCGCCGCGAAGTCAGTTTGAAATCTTCGTCGGTACGCTCTTGCCAACCCCCGCGCTGACGCCACGTGTCTGCGAAAAAAGCAAATACGCTGAATGCACCGTCGGCATTTTTTGCGCGGATTTTACGCAGCTCTTTGAACAGATAGTTCAGCTTAAAAACCTGTCCGTCTTTGAGTTCGATGCGCACGGTCGACGGTTCAAATTCATACGTGTCGCCGTCTTTGGCGCCGGCCACTTTGCGCGCGCGATAATTTTCTACAACTAACTCACGAATTTCTTCAACGCGCACCGTTTGATTGTACTGGATATGGCCTTTCTTGTGCGTAAAGGCATAAGTTGCAGGCAACGCTGCTTCAGCGAGCAATACCGATTTGTCACCAAGGTGAATCCGCAGGCGCATGGTCGCTTGCGGAACCGTCTTCACCGGGGTCGCAGTCTTCTTTGTGCGCGTCGTCGCCCCTTCAACTTTCGGTTCATTCAGCGTCGGCGCCTGCGGTGGCGAAGGGTACTCAATCGCCCCGATCGCCGAAGCGCCTGCGCAAAAGTAAAAAATCACCCGGGTAGGCAGTGCATCACACCAGCGGATCACACACCGAGCTTGGAGAAAATTCTGGCGCGGCAAGTCTTTTAGAATTATGTCACTTGCCAATTGCGGGCAAGAGAACAGCTTTTTTCCCAACGCCTATAGTTTTCCCTAGTCCCGTCGGCTTTCTTCATTGCCGCAGCGTGAACCTGAGCTCCGTGGCACAGAGGGCGATGTCGCAATGGGTCGCAATGTTTGATCATTGGCAAATCGTCGGTTGGGTAATATGGGGATCCCACGCGACCCTGACAGCTTTTGCTTTTTTTTCCCTGCTGCTATTTGGTGTGCGCAGCATGCCGGCAAAAATGATCTTGCTTTCACTGCCCGGAGTTTTTACCACCTCAGTCGCTCTGTATCGGTTACGCGCGGGCGCATTACCCACGACGTTGATGGTAGCGGCGGTAACCATCGCTGCTCTCGCCAGCCTTACCTTCTTGTGGATTCTTTCTAAAGATAATTTGATTAGCAGAAGAACGCTGATAGTTTCATCCGGGCTATGGTTTACCGGAGTCTGTTGTGAAATCATTTTCTGCTTCGTTTTATTTTGCCATTTTCCGGTCTCGCCGGCTTATCTCTTGATTTTGGCCGCAATTCTGATCGGCCCGAGCGTCATGAACGGCGCCCGCAAGCAATTCGAGATCGAGAGGGACCGGAAAAACCTCGATGAACTCACCGCTGCCAGAACACGGGAATTTGAGCAGGCAGCCGCAGAACGGCAATTGGCTTTTGAACAAATGCGGCGGGCAAAAAATTTTGCCGAAGAAGCCAGCCGTGCAAAGTCAGGTTTTTTAGCGAACATCAGTCACGAAATGCGCACCCCTCTTAATGCCATCGTAGGCATGTCAGAATTGTTGCTCGACACCCAAAAAGATGAAAGCACCCGCAGCCGGGCGAAGATGATCCGCGTGAGTGCAGATGCACTGCTATCTGTAATCAATGACGTTCTCGACTTCTCCAAGATCGAAGCGGGCCGCATGCAGATAGACCCTTATCCCCTGGATTTACCGCTGCTGCTGACCGATACGCTGACGATTATGAAGCCGCTCGCGGCTGCAAAAAGAATAGGTTTTCTCACAGAATTAGATCCTTATTTGCCAAAATTGGTTTTGTGCGACGGACACCGACTGAGGCAAATTCTGCTCAACCTGATGGGCAACGCGATCAAATTTACCAATACCGGTTTCGTCGCTCTGCGTGTTGACCCGATTAAAATAACAGATTCGATTGCGCGCATCCAGTTCTGCTGCATCGATACCGGAATCGGCATCAGTGAAGATGTCCGCAGCAGACTTTTCAAACCATTTGAACAGGCAGACGGTACAATTACGCGGCGATTCGGCGGCACGGGTCTCGGTCTCAGCATCAGCCGATACCTTGTCGAGGCAATGGGCGGCCGGCTCGATCTGGAATCGGAACCTTTTTCGGGGAGCAGATTTTTTTTCACACTCGATTTTTCGCTGCACACAGGAAATGATTTTACTGGCGGCCGGAATACCGGCACCCTCGAATATGCAGACTATCAACTGATCAAAGGCCAGAACATACTCTTGGCCGAGGACAATGAGATCAACCGAGAAGTAGCTTTGCAGATGCTGCACCATCTGCATATTGAAGCCGATTGCGCCGAGAATGGACAAATTGCCGTCGAGAAGGCGACGGAAAAAAAGTACGATCTGATTTTTATGGATGTCCAGATGCCCGAGATGGATGGGCTATGCGCAGCAAAACTTCTCCGCGAACGCGGGTTTCACGGCAAAATCATAGCGATGACCGCCAACACATCGGATACAGACCGGACGGCATGCCTTGAATCGGGTATGGATGGCTTTCTATCAAAACCTGTGACTCTGCGTTCGCTGACGGCAGCTCTGAAAGCCAACCTTAGTAATAACAAACAAGAATCAAAAATGGGATACACGTCAGGATGATTTCTCCGGGATTGGATACCTAGGTGGGTGTGCTCAGGATTCTGGTGGTCGACGACCATCCCATGCTGACAATCGGCGCGAAAGCGATGCTCGAAGCATCAGGTTTTGCCGAAGTCATTGAGTGTAACGATGCGCGGCGAATATCCCTATCCATCGAAAAGTACGAACCCGACGCGGTACTGCTCGATCTGCATATGCCGAAGTTTACTCTCGAACGCGACTTCCGCACGCTCAAGCGCCGGCATTTCGATACACTCTTCATCGCGTACACCGGCGACGAAGATGAATCGGCGATTCGCCGCTGCAAAAGCCTCGGCTTCAGCGGTTTTATACGCAAAGGTGAATCGACCGAGAAGCTCATCAACAAAATTGCCGGTGTGATCGACGGGCACGAGGTTTTTCCCGTTATCACCGAAGCAACGAATGACCCGGCCATACCACTCACCGGTACTCAACTCAATATTTTGCAGCTCGTCGCCACGGGGCACAAAAACTCGGAAATTGCTGAGATTATGGGTATTCGTGAGGTGACGGTCAATTATCACAAGCGACGGATCAAAGAAATTCTTGCTGTTAAAACCGCGGCAGAATCTGTCGCCGTTGCCAATGCCAAGGGCTGAATAGGCTAAGCCTTATTCCGGCGGCGCGAAAAAAGCTTTCTGCGCCGTCTACAACGCCCAGATAAACCCGTGCAGATTATCATGAACGGCCGTCGGCCTGGCGGCGCGAACGGCCTGACAGGCGTGCGCGGTGAGAAGCGCAAGTGTGTCGTTTGCGGCAAAGAGTTCATCGGCAAAGGGCGGCAAAAAACTTGCGGCCACCTCTGTTCCGATTCGCCCAAAATGCTGAAACGCAAAGGTCGAAAAAAACTCCAGTCGTTTCTCAAAACACGGGACTACTAAACTTATGGCATACAACTTCTTCTTACTGGAAAAATCCGGTCCGGTCGCGACGGTGTGGCTCAATCGCCCCGAGAAGCGCAATTTCATGAACTGGGATTTCTGGAATGAACTACCCAGGGTTGTTGAAGAAATTAACGGAGACAATGAAATCAAAGTGTTCATCGTTGCCGCAAAAGGTGCGAGCTTTTCGATCGGCCTCGACCTGCCTGATTTTGTCGAACGTTTTGCCTGGCTTGCCGACGCGCAGGGAGCCGAAGGCAATCAACGGCTGCACGATTTCATTCTGACGCTGCAAAAAGGCATGCGCGCGATTGCCGATTCACCCAAACCGTCGATCGCCGCCATTCACCGCCACTGCATCGGCGGTGCACTCGATCTGATATCCGCCTGTGATATGCGCTATGCTTCAAGCGATGCGATTTTTTCCCTGCGCGAGGTAAAAGTTGCGATCGTCGCCGACATGGGTTCATTGCAACGCCTGCCGTACATTATCGGCGAAGGACTCACACGAGACCTCGCTCTTACGGGGCGTGATTTCGGTGCTGACGAAGCCCTGCGCATGGGCCTTGTAACGCAAGTGCTCCCAGACAAAGAAGCACTCTATGCTGCAGCGCTCAAAACCGCACACGAAATGAGCGAGAACTCGGCGCTCGTGATGCGCGGCGTGAAGCATGTCATGAACAAACAACGGGGCATGGATATGGACCGGGCTTATGATTTTGTAGCACTCTATAACAGCGGTTTTTTGCAGACGCAGGAGTTTGTCGCCATGGCAAAAAGTTTTGCCGACCGCAAAAAGAAGAAAGCTGATCCGGCATAAACTGCCGGTATGAGATCTGCAATGTCGATACGGCTGATTCTGCTGCCGTTCTTACTTCTACCGCATCGCGCAGCGTTTGCGCAACTCAATCAGAAACCATCCCCGCTGCGCGAGCCTAAAGATTCACGGCCTGCCAAGCCAGCGACGGAAACCAATGCGCTATCGGTTATCAAAAACCGTGAAGACTTTGATACGCTGCAGCGCACCTACTATGCCGGTACACGCTATGCAATTCCGCACATTCTGTTTGTTATCGATCGCAGCGCAAAAAAAGCATTCTATGTCAACGCGCAGAAGTTCCGTTTTCACAAAGATTTCCTCTACGCAGAAGGCCTCGCTCCCGCCGGCGCCAAACTCGACAAGCAATTGTATTTCGACAGCGAGCGCCGCTTCGTCATCGGCACCATCGCGTACCAGCCTTCGGCCTCGCTTTTTACTTGGGAACTTTGGGAGGGCGATCTGTTACCTGAACCGCTCATCGGCGAGGCCCATACCCTTCTTTCCGGCGGATTCTTTGAGAAACTGACGTATAAACCCAATTCATCGAGACAAGAAGACTGTGCGCGCGCGTTGGCGCTACCGACCATTACGCAGGCAGACCTCGCCGGCAAACAAGGTTACCTACCACTCAATACTGGCAAGGCAACGGGCAGAGTTCGCTTAATACAAAATGAGGCGGAGCTCGAAGATGTAGAAGACTATGACATAGTCGTTATGGATTTTCTGCCGTTAAAGCTCACGCCGGTACGCGGTATCATCGTCGGCAAACCCTCAACGCCGCTATCGCATATCAATATTCTTGCGCATGGCTGGAAAATTCCGAATATATTTATTCGCGATGCAATGAGCCAATTCGAACCTTATGCCGGTAAGTGGATTCATCTCAAGGCTGAAGACCGCAAGTACAGCATCAGCGACGCAGCGCCCGTCTATACTGAGATCAAGGACATCGCTCTCGCAGCGCCGCCGGCAGAGCTGACCACAACAGAGCTGCTTCCGCTCGAAAGCATGACGCGCACATACTCGGTAGCTTACGGGGCAAAAGCGGCGAACATGGGCGAGATCAGCCAAAAGCTCGGCAACGGCGCTCGCGTTCCTGCAGGATTCGGCATACCGTTCCATTATTTTGCTGAGCACATGAGCCGGTATGGGCTCGATAAAAAAATAAGTCGCCTGATCGGCGAAAAAAAATTTCACAGAAATAAAAAATACCGGCGGGAACGCCTCGCCGCCCTCAGAGAAGAGATTATCCGGGCAAAGCTCAACGGCGAGTTAGCGAAGAAAATCCGCCAACTGTGGCAGACAACACTGAGGGCGAAACCGGCATTTGTGCGTAGTTCGTCGAATCTTGAAGATGTCGCGGATTTCAGCGGTGCCGGGCTCTATTTTTCTGCGGGCAACCAGCGCAATATCGGTGACATTCTGCAATCGGTCAAGAAAGTCTGGGCATCGCTCTACAGCTTCGAGGCATTTGAGGCGCGCACCTTGCACCACGTCGACCAGCTGCATATCTTTATGGCAGTCATCATACAGACGGGAATCGACATGGAAAAAGGCGGTGTGCTCATTACGCGCAACCCATACCTGAAGACGGCGAATGATGCCGTGTTAATTTCGGCTGTCTGCGGCCACAACTCACAGATCGCCGACAACCGGGGCATGCCCGAGCAGGTGCTGGTAAACTATGAATCAGATGCCGTTGTCGTCTGGACCCGCTCGACTCAGCAAAGTGCGCTGCGCTTCGCCGCCAGCAGCGAATTTTTGCACCAACCGGCCAACTGTGCTGCCGATAACGGGCGCATACTCGATGACACCACGGCACGCACGCTTGCCAAAATCGCGCTCAAGATTCGCAGTATGTTTGGCGAAAAAATCGAACAGGATATCGAGTGGGGAATTCAGGCCGGAAAAATCTATATTCTACAAGCGCGCCCGTACCGTGATTGATGCGGCCGGTAGCGCCAACCCCGACGGTTTTATCTACCGGCCAAAGTATTCTTTGAATTTCTTTTCTGCCTCTTTGCCGAAGAGAATTTTACACGCGTCGCGTAAGCCCTTCGACTTGCGCAGATCTTCTTTACGCATCACGAGGGCAATTTTTGAACGGCGGCGCAGAAAATCTTCGAGTTTCGTAATCATTTCGCGCTTTGCCGCTTCTTCAATTTCACAACGCGTGTACTCGGCGCCCTGAATGAGCACTTCGGCTTCGGCCGGGTTTTCGCGAATTTCTTCTAACAGGTGCAGAGCATGCGCGCCGTAGCGCCGCCAGAATCGGGTCGAAAGTTTCTCTGATGAATTCGGTGAAGTATAGCTGTCGAGATCCATGAGTTTGGCCTGATGAAAATAGTCATCGCGCACCGAGTCGTGCGGTTCGCCATACCAGCGCCGCTTGGGAAACCGCAGATTAATCCCCATCTCTTCGACGTACTCAGAAACCTCATCGCCCACATTGAGGCAGTCGGTGAGTTTGCCGCCGAAAATCGTGAGGTACTGTTTATCGATGTCGGCTTCTACCTCGTGCTTGCGCGACAACTGCATCCAATCTTTGTTAGAGCCCGTATTTTTCTTTGTCACCAAAGGACGAACCCCGCAGCGCTCAGCAATGACATCAGCACGCGTCAGGGGTTTGTCGAGCTTGAGGCGTTTATTGATATTATTGAGCACAAAATCGCGGTCTTCATCGGTAACGTGCGATTCGGGTGAAGGCATGCGCGTGTCGGTTGTGCCAATACAGGTTTTTGCCCCCATCGGAATCGCGAAGAACAGACGGCCGTCGTCGGCAAAGAACGTGAGCACACGGGGTTCTTTCGCGAGGCGGTTTACAATCAGATGAATACCTTTTGAGAAGACATGCTGGTGTTTGGTCGCAACCCGGGTCTTATTGTTGAAGTCATCTGCGTAAGGGCCGCAGGCGTTCACCAGCACATCTGCCGTGATTTGTATTTTTTTGCCCGTAATTGTATCGCGCGCTTCGACATGCCATTGGTTATTGCTGCGTGAGCCTGATAGAACTTCAATGTAGTTTGCGGCAATGCAGCCGTTATTCATTGCCGTGCGGATAAAAGAAAAAACAAAACGTGCATCATTGTCATGCAGGTAGGCATCGGAATACTCGAAGCCACCGACTGCATTGGCGGTATTCACAATCGGTTCATCTTTATTGATGCGGCGGCGTGTGAGATAACGCGGCCGCTTCGTGAAGAAATTACCAATCAGCCAGTAGAACCAGGTACCGAGCCAGATAAACCAGACGGGAAAACGAAAACCCTTTTCAATCGTTGTGAAAAAGCGGATCTCCTGCACGGTCGAAGGATAATTTCTGATCAGGTGATTGCGCGACATGCACAGCTTGCGCACAAGACCGAACTCGAGAGTCTCGAGGTATTTGATGCCACCCCACGCGAGGTTCGATGATTCTTGGCTGGTCTCTGAGGCAAAATCGCGTTTGTCGACGAGCGCCACTTTGGCGCCCTTGCCCGACAGGGCCGCGGCCGACACAGCGCCGTTAATGCCGCCACCGACCACAAGCACATCAAAGTGGATTTTTTGCAGTTTTGCGATATTGTTCGTTCGCAGGTTCATTACCTGACGGATTCAGCAGCGAAAACAGCCTGTAAAACAGTAAAGGGAGAACGTGCTCGCACACCATTGCGTCAGTTCAGCAATGGCATCACGACAGGCAGCACCGCTTCGCTGAGTTCGGCGAGATTTTCGGCAGCCGGTATTTGAAGCAGGGCTGCAGCCTGCCGATATAGATCCCGCGGAGACTCCCCGGCGAGGCGCCTTGCCCTGAGGGGTGAATCACCCTGTGATTTCGAGAGCTTGCGGCCATCTTCGGCGGTAGCGAGGCCATGGTGTAAAAAGTGAGCGGCAATAAACGCCCTGCCTGTTTCACCGAGTGCATCAGCTATCACGAGCTGCGTCGCTGTTGAAGGCAGTAAATCTTCACCGCGCACAATGAGATTCATTTGCTGATCGAGGTCGTCGGCAAGCGAGGCGATGTGATAGGCCGGCAACCCGTCGCGGCGGCGAATCACCGGGTCACCTGCAGCGGTTTGCAGATCTATGCGCAACATACCACGCACGATGTCATGAACTTCGATCGGTCTCTCGGGTAGAGCAAAACGCAGAATCGTTTCGGCGGTGATCGCATGCCCGGCGTTGCGGCAATGCCCGTCATAGACCATGTTGCCCGTGCGCTCTTCGACTTCGCGCCGCGAGCATGTGCAGGCATACACTTTGCCCTTCTCAATTAACGCCTCGATGAGTCGGATGTACCTCTGTACGCGATGGCCTTGGCTCATGCGTGCGGCTTCACTGGTATTTTGGGGCCCGGTATCATAGGTGATGCCGAGCCAGCTCAGAGTATCAAAAATATCTTCAATGTACTCCGGCCGCACGCGCTGTGCATCGAGATCATCGATGCGCAGGCCGAGTGAGCCATGAGCCGCACAGGTAAGCGCTGCAGTGATGGCAAAATTTATCGCATTGCCGGCATGCAGATAACCGCTTGGTGTTGGCGCCAACCGCGAGCGAATCATCGTGCACCACGTTGGGGCAAATGCGACCTCAGAAATAGACGTGGCCGATAAAGACGAACTGTTTATCGCCGAGCCAGTCGAATGGATTCACTAAGCCATCCGATTTGATTTGCGACGCCGTCACACGCCAGGGGACGCGGTACTCAAAATACAGCTTCATGATTGTGATCGGTATGAACTCCAGCCCCAAACCGAACCGGCCGCTTTCGTTGCCGCGCTGCGACAGATCGGCATCATAAAAATGATGGTTGGTTTTTAAATTCACGCCGTTGAACAGCAGATAGTTCAATTCGAGAAAATTTGCGGCAAAATTTCTGCTCGTCGTGCCGGGCGACGAATAGCTGCCGAATGCGTATTCGCCTAAGATCGTCAGCGGAAACTTGAGCCAGATGCGGCCTAAATTCAAATACGCATCGGTCGAAAATGCCGTCAAGTTTCCCCCGTACGCGGCATTGCGCGATTTCGCCATGAAAGATGCCCCGGCACCCCAGAGCAAGTCACGCCAGCCAGCGTTCACGGCAGAACCGAAACCCTGCGGATTGACGGTGAAATCCTGGTTCTGATCGCCAATCGCACGACCGCCGTTATTCGTGAACGCCGAAACCGTGAGGTACGGATAGTTGGCTGCAAACCCGGCCTCTGCGCCGAGCACCGCGCTGTATTTTCTGCTCAGGTCCATTTCGAAATTCTGACGCACCGGTGCCGTGTGGTCTTCTTGGCGCACACCAAACGTCGGCTGAAACAGTCCACCGCGAAAAAAAAGCTGGTATGGCAATTCGTGGTACATAATGTATGCATTGCGTATCGTATACATCTCTGACGCGCTGCGCGATCTGGCGACTGAACCACTCGCGGCTTGGCCGACGAGACCCCACGTCGTGGCGAATGTCCAGTGTTCAAACGGATGATAACGCGCCCCTATATCAAACTGCATCGGGAACAACACATTCACTGTATCGGTCTTCACATA